>NZ_QPFC01000447.1:0-11290 GCF_003427465.1 Nocardiopsis sp. TNDT3
TCCCCCGGGAGCGTCCCCGGCCCCTGCGGGCTCTCCGGGCTCTCCTGCGCCTCGGGGGGCTGCGCCGGGCTGGGCATCTCCGGCGGCGGGAACTGGAGCATCCACCAGTACAGCAGCGACACCAGCAGCAGGATGAGCACCAGCACCAGGCCCAGTCCGCCGATCAGCCACCAGTTGCTCTCCCCCGCCGCCACGGCGCTGTCCCTGCGCCCGGCCCAGGGCGCCCACCGCACCGAGACGGGGCCGCGTGAACCCGCCCAGTGCGGCATCACGACCGGGCCGCGCGCGGCCGCCCTGCCCGAGCGCGCCGCCACCTTGAGGAAGTCCTCCGCCGCCGCGCCCGTCCCGTCGTGGGCGAGGGCCACCCACAGCGCCGAGCGCCCGTCCGTGCGGGCCGCGACCACGTCGGGGCTGCGGCGCACCGCCTCGGCGAACCGCTCGCGCGCGCCGCCGTCACCCGCGGCGCCGGAGTCGAGCACGGCGACGCTCACCTGGTTCCCGGACCCGTCCCTGCCCAGGTAGACCACGCCGAGGGAGGAGTCGCGCACCCGCCCCAGCAGGCGGTAACCGCCCAGTTGACGTGGATCACCCTCGTTCAGCCCCATCGTGGGAACCGCCATGTCATCCCCCTTGCCCTCCACTCCGGCCGTCCGCTTCGCCGCGTTGTGTACCGGACTGGTGCCCGCGAAACGGGTAGTGTCACCACAGGTGAGTGATCCACAACCTATCCGGTGCCCCCGCGTCGGGGCTCCCTGCTAGGAAGGCGGCACATGGCAGAGAGCGGAAACGGCTCAGCGCCCTCCGCGGGCCCGGACAGCGCTCCGGGTGAACCGACCCGGCTGCTGCGCGCCGCGCTGCACGAGGTGTCCAGGGTGATCGTGGGCCAGGAGCGCATGGTGGAGCGCTCCCTGATCGCCCTGGTCGCGGGAGGGCACTGCCTGATCGAGGGCGTACCCGGAATCGCCAAGACCCTGGCGGTGTCCACCCTGGCCAAGGTCACCGGGGGTTCGTTCGCCCGTGTGCAGTTCACCCCGGACCTGGTGCCCTCCGACATCGTCGGCACGCGCATCTACCATCCCTCCACCGAGCAGTTCGACGTGGAGCTGGGGCCGGTCTTCGCCAACTTCGTGCTCGCCGACGAGATCAACCGGGCCCCGGCCAAGGTGCAGTCGGCCCTGCTGGAGGTCATGGCCGAGCGGCAGGTGTCCCTCGGCGGGACCACCCACCCGCTCCCCTCCCCGTTCATCGTCATCGCCACACAGAACCCGGTGGAGTCCGAGGGCGTGTACCCGCTGCCCGAGGCCCAGCGCGACCGGTTCCTGATGAAGGTCAACGTCCGCCATCCGCGCGCGCACGAGGAGATGGAGATCCTGCGCCGGATGTCGACCACCCCGCCCACCGCGCACCAGGTGCTCGACCCCGTCACCCTGAGCGAGCTGCAGTCCGACGCCCAGCGCGTCCACGTCCACCAGCTCATCGCCGACTACGTGGTGCGGCTGGTCATGGCCACGCGCGAGCCGGAGAACCACCAGATGCCGGACCTGCGCCAGGTGCTGGAGATGGGGGCCAGCCCCCGTGCCACCCTGGGGCTGGTCTCGGCCGCCCGGGCCCTGGCCCTGCTGCGCGGGCGCGACTACGTGCTCCCCGACGACGTGCGGGTGCTCGCCCACGACGTCATCGCCCACCGCCTGGTGCTGACCTTCGACGCCCTGGCCGACGGGATCACCGCCGAACAGGTGGTGGACCGCATCCTGTCGACCGTGCTGGCGCCGCGGGTGATCTGGGACGAGCCGCCCAGCGGGGAGACCGCCTCCTTCGCCTCCGCGAGGTGAGCCGGTGAACGCACCCGCCATCGGTACCGACCCCCGGCTGCGCGCCGCGCTGCGCCGTCTGGACCTGCGCATCGTGCACCGCCTGGAGGGGCTGCTGCACGGTGAGCACCTCGGGCTGCGCCTGGGGCCCGGCTCGGAGGCGGCCGAGGCGCGCCTGTACCAGCCGGGCGAGGACGACGTGCGGCTCATGGACTGGTCGGTGACCGCGCGCACCGACACCCCGCACGTGCGCGACCTGGTCGCCGACCGCGAGCTGGAGAGCTGGACCCTGCTGGACCTGTCGCCGAGCATGGACTTCGGCACGGGCCTGCGCTCCAAGCACGAGGTGGCGGTCGGGGCGATGGTCGCGGCCAACCTCCTCACCCAGCGGGTGGGCGACCGCTTCGGCGCCCACTTCCTGCACCGGGGCACGATCCGGCGCTGGCCCGCGCGTTCGGGCAAGGAGGCCCTGCTGGCGCTGTTGGCCACGGTGGCCGCGGCGCCGACCGGTGACGAGCGCGAGCCCTCGCCGCACCGGGCGTCCCTGGCAGACGCCATCGGTGACCTGGTGCGGGTGCGCCGCAGGCGCGGCCTGCGGGTGGTGATCTCCGACTTCCTGGACACCCCCGCCTTCGGCGGCGAGGTGACCTGGGAGCGCCCCCTGCGCCAGTTGGCCGCGCGCCACCAGGTGCTGGTGGTGGAGGTGATCGATCCGCGCGAGCTGGACGTGCCCGAGGTGGGCGACGTGACGCTGCGCGATCCGGGCACGGGCATGGTGCGCGACGTGCGGCTGACGCGGGCGGTGCGCGAGCGCTACCGTCAGGCGGCCGAGGGGCAGCGCCGCGCGGTGCGCGACGCGCTGCGCCGGTGCGGGGTGCACCACCTGATGCTAAGGACGGACCGGGACTGGGTACTGGATACGGCACGCTTCGTTATCCACCAGAGGCGTACCGCGCACCACCTGGCCCGCCACACTCCGGGAACGCCCCGGTGAGCGCGGCGGGCCCCACCGAGGAACCGAACGAGGGCGCGGGCGCGGACCCGCGGGACAGAGCCGAGGCACGGGGGATTGAGTCATGACCTTCCTGGAGCCCCAGAGGTTGTGGTGGCTGCTCCTCGTCGTCGTACTGGTCGCCGCGTACGTGTTCGCGCAGACCCGGCGGCGCGAGTACACGATGCGCTTCACCAACCTGGCGTTGCTGGACCAGGTGGCGCCGCACCGCCCGGACGTGCGCAGGCACGTGCCGGCGGTGCTGTTCACGGTGACGATCGGGGTGCTGATCGCCTCGATGGCGCTGCCGGCGATGCCGGTGCAGCAGCCGCGTGAGCGGGCGACGATCATGGTGGCGGTGGACGTGTCGCTGTCGATGGCGGCCAACGACATCGACCCCAACCGGCTGGAGGCGGCCAAGAAGTCGGCCCAGGGGTTCGTGGAGACGCTGCCGGACCGGTTCAACGTGGGCCTGGTGGCCTTCTCCTCGACGGCGACGGTGGTCTCCTCCCCCACCCATGACCACCAGGCGGTGATCGGCTCGATCGAGAACCTCCAGCTGGGTCCGGGCACGGCGATCGGCGAGGGGGTGTTCGCCTCGCTGGAGTCGATCAGCAGTTTCGACGAGGACGCGGACGTGGACCCGCCGCCGTCGGCGATCGTGCTGCTCTCGGACGGGGAGAACACCAGTGGCCGCGACATCTCGCAGGCCGTGGCGATGGCGGCGGAGCAGGAGGTCCCGGTCTCCACGATCGCGTTCGGCACGGGCGCGGCGATGATCGAGATCGACGGCTACCAGGTGCCCGCCGACATCGACAAGGAGGCGCTGCGCGGTCTGGCCTCGGACACCGGGGGGCACTTCTACGAGGCGGAGAGCGAGACGGAGCTGGACGAGGTCTACGAGGACATCGGCTCGTCGCTGGGCACCGAGCTGGTGCACGAGGAAATCGTCACACGTTTCGTGCTGGCGGCGATCGTCCTGGCGATGGCCACCGCCGTGACGTCACTCCTGTGGTTCCAGCGGCTCCCGTGAGCGGGAGGGGGTCCGCGGACCCCCTCCCGCACGGGCCTCGGGTGACGTGGGCCACATCCCTTTAGGTGGGGTTTACACCGTTCCTGTTATGTCCACGGGTTAGCGTGGGCATGTTTTGTCCTGCCCATCACATGAGGAACGATGCCGAACACACCCGCAGTGCCGACGGCGATCTGCTTTGACCTGGACGACACCCTGATCGACGATCTCGCCGCGTCGTCCACGGGGCTCCGCGCGGTCATGGACCGGCTCGGCCACCCGGACTTCGGAGCAGCCCGCAGTCTGTGGGACGTGCAGACCGAGATCTCCTTCGGTTCCTACCTGCGCGGACGCCTGAGCCTGGAGCAGCAGCGCCGCGAGCGGATCCGGGCCCTGGCCGTCCAGGCCGGTCACCCCGACCTCGCCGACCAGCACTGCGACGAGTTGTACCGGATCTACCTGGAGGCCCACCGCTCGGCGTGGCAGGTCTTCCCCGACGCGATCCCGGCGCTGAACGCGCTGGCCTCGGCCGGATACCGCCTGGCCGTGGTGACCAACGGCATCGAGTCCCTCCAGCACGCCAAGCTCCAGTCCATGGAGCTGGCCCCCTACTTCCACGCCGTGGTGTGCACCGACACGGTCGGAACGGGCAAGCCGGACCCGCGCATCTTCCACACCGCCGCCCAGCGCCTGGGTGTGGACCCCACCGCGTGCTGGCACGTGGGGGACCAGATCCAGGCCGACGGCGTGGGCGCCGCGGCCGCGAGCATGCGCCCGATCATGATCGACCGCCGGGGCCACCAGCGGTTCGAGTCGGTGACCACCATCGCCAACCTGGACGAACTGCTGCGTCTGGTGGGCCTGCCCAGCGCGACCCCCGCCGCCGGATCGCTGTGACCGCCGCCTCCCCGGGCGCTCCGGGACGGCGCGTCACCGCGCACCTGGTCACCGCCGGTGCGCCCGCGGTGCTCGGGGGTCGCGTGCTGTTCGGCCAGGACCCCGCGGACGTGGCCCGCGGCCTGGGCGGCCTGGCCCCGGACGCTCCCCTGCGCGCGCTGGACGTGCTCACCGAGCTGGCGTCCGCGCCCGGCGGCGCCCCGCTGCACATCGACCGGGTGGTGTTCGCAGGAGTCGGGGCGGAGGCCTCCTGGCCCTCGGCCGCGGGCGCCGGTCTGCGGCCCTCCCCCGCCGAACTGGCCGTGGAGGAGGCCGCGCCCGAGAACGGGCTGACGCCGCTGCGCCGGTTCGCCTCCTACGGGATCGTCACCGACCCCGACGGCAACGTGCTGCTGAGCCTGATCGCCGAGGGGTTCCCCGGCGCCGGGACCTGGCACCTGCCGGGCGGCGGCGTGGACGCGGGCGAGGACGTGCGGGCCGCGCTGCGCCGCGAGGTGGTCGAGGAGACCGGCCAGGACGGCCTGGTCGGGGAGCTGGTCACCGTGTCCAGCCATCGCCGTGAGGGCTCCGGCGGCCACGACATCTACGCGGTGTGGGCGTTCTTCCGCGTCCTGGTCCGCGACCCGGGTCCGGCCCGGGTACTGGAGGAGAACGGCTCGACCGCCGACGCGCGCTGGTTCGCCCCCGGTGAGGTCGCCGGGCTGCGGCTGTCCACCACGGCCCGGCGCGGACTGGCCTACCTGGGCCTGTCCGGCACGGTCTGAGCCCTCGGCCGGGCACCGGCTCCCCTGCGGTGCCCGCACAGGACCGACGCGGACGCCGTGATCTCGTATCCGTCGCGACAGCCGTTTGGCAGCAAGGCGGCCGAACACGCCACAGGTACAGGATCACCGCAGGTGGGAGCCTCGTGCGTCGCACCGGCGCCCCCTCCGGGCGGGCCGTCAGCCCTGCCGGAGGTCCCTGACGAACACGATCCCGTCGCTGTCGGCCAGACGGGCCGGATCGAGCGGGGCGTAGCCGAACCAGGGGGACACACGGGGTGCGGGGATCGCGCCGTCCAGGTCCGCGGCCAGCCGGGGCGCGTCGACCACGCAGCGCTCCTCCCCGAGGGCGTACAGGAGGCCCTCGACGCTGTCCGGGGGCGGGGTGTCCACGCCCCGGTGCCGGATCGTGCCCACGGCCGTGGCCAGGAAGGCGTACTCCTGCCCCAGGCGGGCGCCCGCGATCGCCCCGGCGCCCCACCAGTCCAGCGGCGGCCCGCCCATCCGCATCGTGCTCATGCCGCGCTGGAGGTGGGAGTTGTGGGCGTGGACCAGCACCGGGCCCCGCTCGGCGAGGGCGAAGAGGTTGTCGGCCATCATCTGGTCGCGCAGGCCCAGCAGCCGCGTCATCCGGCTCGGTGAGGTGTCGACCGTCATGCCCAGGTCCTCCAGCCGCGTCATGCGGCGCGAGGAGGTGTCGGCCATCCAGAAGTGGTAGCGCAGCAGGCCGGTGGCGGTGCGCCCGTACAGGCGCGCCCGGTCCCAGTCCTCGCGCGAGGTCGCCGAGACCAGGCGCGGCGTGTGCGCGTCGAGCAGCGCCGCCAGGTCGTCGGCGAGCATGCGCAGCTCCCGGACGTCGTCCGAGCGCCCCACGGACTCGGCCGGGTCCAGCATCGCGTCGGGGTTGGTCCACCGCGCGTCGTCGCCGACCAGGCGGTCCAGCGTCCGCGCGTCGCACGGGAGCTGGTCCGCCTCCACCCAGCGCGCGAGGTAGTCGTGGAGCGCGGTCAGGGCCCGCCGGGGGCTCTGGGCGCCGGTGACCTCCAGCGGGCCGTCGAAACCGGCGAAGCGCACCTGTTCGGCGGCGGGCCTGCCGTCGTTGTGGGCGCGCATCCAGCGTACGAGTTCGCGGTTGGCCGCCGACGCGCCGAGCCCGTGGCTGAACCCGTGCTCCATGGCCTCGTCGAGGGTGCCCGTGCCCGAGGTGACGTACGCGTCCACGGCCAGGCCCGCCAGACAGTCGCTCTCGACGGCGATCGTCCGGTAGCCCTCCTGCTCGACGAGCTGGCGGAAGAGCCCGTTGCGCAGGTCCAGCAGGGCGTCCTCCCCGTGGGTGGGCTCGCCCAGGGCGAGCAGTCGCGGCCGGGCCGGGAGCAGCCCCATGGCGGCCGCGGCCTCGAAGGTGTGTGCGGTGATCGTGGTGCCAGTGTCCATACCTTCGACGGTATCGTTGAAGTAACGGTTGAGAGTTTTTCGGTACAGCGGCGGGGATATGGCTAAGAACCTTCAAAGCGGTGATCGGCTCAGGCCGATCGACCTGGCGCGCGGGCACGGCCTGTCCACGCAGGCGGTCAGGAACTACGAGGAGGACGGGATCCTTCCGGCGGCCGACCGCACGCGTCACGGCTACCGCACCTACACTCCGCTGCACGCGCGGGCCCTGAGCGCGTTCGTGGCCCTGGTACCCGGCCACGGCCACCAGGGGGCGGCCTCGATCATGCGGGCGGTGAACGGGGACCGGGCGGATGAGGCGCTGCGCCTCATCGACGAGGGCCACGCCCAGCTCCTGGACGACCGGCGGACCCTGCGGGCCGTGGAGGAGGCGCTGCGCGGCCTGGAGACCGGCGCGCGGTCCCGGTCCGCCGACCGGATCGAATCCGGCGGGCGGACCAGCTCCGGTGGGCGGGCCGGGGCGGCTCCACCCCCACGACCGGCCAAGGAGCCCGGGACGGCCGGGGCGGCGGAGCCCGACGCCACGTTCATCGGACCGCTGGCGGGCAGGCTCGGCGTCCGGCCCGCGACGCTGCGCGCCTGGGAGCGCGCCGGGCTGGTGCGTCCCCGCCGCGACCCGAGGACCGGGTACCGCGTCTACGGCGGGGCCGACGTGCGCGACGCCCTGCTGGTCCACCAGCTCAGGCGGGGCGGTTACCTGCTGGAGCAGATCGCCCCGCTGATCGCCCAGGTGCGCTCGGCCGGCGGGCTGGAGCCGTTGGAGGGCGCGCTGCGCGACTGGCGCGCCCGGCTGTCCGCGCGCGGGCGGGCGATGCTGGCCGGGGCCGCCGAGCTGGAGGCGTACCTGCGAGAACGCGGTTGAGGCCCCGGCCGCCGGCCGGAGTGCGCCGCGAGAGCGGCGGCGCCGTCGAGCACGGGGAGCCGCCCGGCCGCACCGTGCGGCGCGGGGGTCAGGTCCGCGGGACCGGGAACGCGACCCCGGTCAGCCGTTCGCTCTCACGCCACAGCCGGGAACCCTGCTCGGGACTGTCGGCCCCGGCGGGCAGGGGGGTCGGCTCGGGGGTCCCGGAGGTCTGGTCCCGTCCGGCGGGACCGAGGAAGGCGCCGTTGGCGGCCGCGGCGTGGGTCGCGCCGTACAGGGAGGGCCAGGCGGCGCCCTCGGGCGAGCCCATCAGGGTGCGCGCGGCCAGGGCGACGAACAGCCGCCCCGCCCGCCCCGTGGACGTGTGGCGCTGCAGGTTGGTGACGGCCGACCCCGGGTGCACGGCCAGGGCGCGGTGCGCGCTGCCGTCGAGGCGGCGGGCGAGTTCCCGGGTGAAGACGATGTTGGCGCGCTTGGACTTGGCGTACGCGCCCATCGGGCGGTAGCGCTGTTCGCTCATCAGGTCGGTGAGGTCGCCTGAGCGCCAGGTGGCGGCGATGGCGCTGACCGTGACGATCCGCGCGGCCGCCGAACGCGTCAGGGCGGGCATCAGATGGGCGGTCAACGCGAAGTGGCCGAGGTGGTTCGTGCCGACGGTCAGTTCGAGGCCGTCACGGGTGGTGCGGCGTTGGGGGACGTTCATGACTCCGGCGTTGTTGACGAGGATGTCGATCGTCTCCTCGGCGGCGAGCGGGGCCGCCGCGTCGCGGATCGCGGCCAGGTCGCCGAGGTCGAGCTCCACGGTCTCCAGACGCGCGCCGGGCACGTCGCCGCGCAGGCGGGCGGCGGCTTCGGCCAGCGCGTCCGGACGGCGCCCGGTGAGCAGGACACGGGCGCCGTGCCGGGCCAGGGCCCGGGCGGTGCGGTAGCCGATGCCGCTGTTGGCGCCGGTGATCAGAGCGGTCCGGCCGTCGAGCGGCGGAATGTCGGCGGGAGTCCAGTGCTGCGCGGTCATCACACACCTCTTAAATGAATGTTCATTTATCAAGCTCAGCATGCTCGCCCGAGCCGGGTTCGTCAAATGAACGTTCATTAAGGGAGGATGGAGGCATGGCAACGCGCGATCCCGACCGCAAACGGCAGCAGTTGATGGAAGCGGCCCTGGCCGAGTTCGCCGAGTACGGCGTGGCCGGCGCCCGGGTGGACCGGCTCGCCAAACGCGCCGGTATCAGCCCCGGCCTCGTGTACTCGTTCTTCGCCGGAAAGGAGGGCCTGTTCGAGGCCGTCCACGAGGCGATCGTCGAGCAGACGGTGGGCGCCGTGCCCATCGACGCCGACGACCTGCCCGGATACGCCGGCCGCCTGCACGACGCCGCGGCACAGCACCCGCAGGTCATGCGGTTCCTCACGTGGTACGCGCTCGAACGCGCCGAACGACCGGTCTCCGAGATCGTCGCCCGCTCCGTGGACGAGAAGATCACGGCCATCGAGGCGGCACAGCGGAGCGGCACCGTCAGATCCGACAGACCGGCCGGTGAGATCCTCGCCCTGGTCCTGACGCTGGCCAACATGTGGCAGCACCGCACCGAGGACGTCAGCCACCTCGTCACCGACGCGCAGCGACGCACTATCATCACCGACGCCGTACGCCGCCTGGTCGCACCGGAGGAGTCCCCTCGTGGTTGACCGCGCCACGGCGGCCCGCCGGCGGGGCTGACCGCCTTCGGGGTCACGGGTCGGGTCCGCTCCGGCCACACCAGCGCACCGGCCGCGACCGGAGCGGCGCTACGTGTTCGTCGCCGAACGCGGTGCCTTCGGCCGCGCCTTCACCGCGGAGGAACCCGCGCCCCCCTTCCGGGCTGGCGTGTTCCCCGCCCGCACTCCTAGAAGCGCAGGTCGAAGCGCTCGCGCAGCCACCACAGCCCGGCTCCCACCGCCAGGACCGCCATGCCGGTGATGACCGTGGGCAGCGGCAGGCTGCACGCCAGCACGACGCAGCCGCCCAGCCCGGTCAGCGGCACCAGCAGCGGCGGGCGGGGCTCGTCGGGGCCCAGGCGCAGCGCCGAGGCGTTGGTGATGGCGTAGTAGACCAGCACTCCGAAGGCGGAGAAGGCGATCGCGCCGCGCAGGTCGGTGACCAGGACCAGGGCGATGACGACGGCGCCGACCAGCAGCTCGGCGCGGTGGGGCACCCCGTGGCGCTCGTGGACCGAGGCCAGGGAGCGGGGCAGGTGTCCGTCGGCGGCCATCGCGGCGGTGGTGCGCGAGACCCCGAGGATGAGGGAGAGCAGGGCCCCCAGGCTGGCCACGGCCGCGCCCGCGACCACCACGGGGGCCAGCCAGTCGAACCCGGCCACCCGGACGGCGTCGACCATCGGGGTGTCGGTGGTGGACAGGCGCTCGCGGCCCAGCACGATCAGCAGTCCGGTGCCGATGACGAGGTAGAGCGCCAGCACGCCGCCCAGGGAGATGTTGACCGCGCGGGGGATCGTGGTCTGGGGGTCGCGGACCTCGCCGCCCAGGGTGGCCACCCTGGCGTACCCGGCGAAGGCGAAGAAGATCATCCCGGCCGCGCCGAGCACACCGAAGGAGCCGGGCCAGGGCCCCAGGCCCTCCACCTGGGCGACGGCGGCCAGGCGCCCGCTGAGGAGCATGGCAACGCACACGGCGGCCAGGACGGCCAGGACCGCGGCCAGCAGGATCTTGATCACCATCGTGGAGCGCTGGATCCCGCGGTAGTTGAGCGCGGTGAGCGCGACCACGGTGGCCGCCGCCAGGGCCTTCTCCCAGCCGGGGAGGAGGTAGGCGCCGAAGGTCAGCGCCATGGCCGCGCAGGAGGCGGTCTTGCCGACCACGAAGGACCAGCCCGCCAGGTAGCCCCACAGGTCGCCCAGGCGCTCGCGGCCGTAGACGTAGGCGCCGCCGGACTCGGGGTGGCGGGCGGCGAGCCTGGCCGAGGAGACGGCGTTGCAGTAGGCGACGATCCCCGCGATGAGGATGGCCACGGGCAGCCAGGCGCCCGCGCCGAGCGCGGCCGGGGCGAAGACGGTGAACACCCCGGCGCCGAGCATCGCGCCCGCGCCGATGGCGACGGCGTCGACGGTGCCCAGGACGCGGGCGGGTCTGGCCTGGGGGCCGGAGGAGGAGGTGGTCAACGGGGTCTCCCTTGCGTGAGTACTCCCGGCTCGCGCCGGGCGGCAACGCTCCCTTCCCCGGACGCCTCCGGTAAAGCACAGCGGTACCTCGGGACGTGACGGCGGACCTCGTGTGCCCGGCTGGCGCACCCTCCCCCCGTCGCGTCCTGACCGGACACGACGCGGGGTCCCGGCGCTTCGGGGGCCGGGGCTCGGCTGCGCCGCCGGGGCGGCGGTCGTGTCCGACTTCCGAGTGTGCCCGATCCCGGTGACCACCGGGAGCAGTCCGGCCATGACGAAGGTGGCCGGTATCGGTCCGTACGGTGTCCACGCGGTGGCGCGGGACGCCCCGGCGCAGCGCGGCGGGGGG
>NZ_QPFC01000042.1:0-5630 GCF_003427465.1 Nocardiopsis sp. TNDT3
GCACGGGGCGGGCGGGGCGCGAGCGCCCCCTTTAACCAGGGTAGAAGCCCGGACCCAGCTCGAACCAGACCGTTCCGGAGCCTGTGGACAACCCGCCCGCGCCGCCCCTGACCCGCGCCTACAGCAGCGCGGCCGCGTGGCGGCCCGCCGCCGCGGCGCTCAGGAAGGCCGCGCGGTCCTCCTCCAGGCCACGGCCCATCGTCGACACCTTCACCGGAAGCGTCCGCACCGCCTCCTCCAGCCCGTCCACACCCACCTCCACCAGGGTGTGCCGCTCGCCCAGAGCCCCGGCCTGGACGCGCACGCGCTCGCCGAACACCCCCGGCAGCAGCGGCACCACCACCTCCGCCCGCGCCAGCGCCACCCGCCCGTAGGCGGTCAGGCTGTGGTGCGACACCCCCCGGTGCCGCTCGCGCGCGTCGGCCTCGCTCACCCGCAGCGACGCCACCGGACGCCCGCCCAGCACCGCCGCCGCGTTCACCGCCTCACCGCACGAGACTCCCGAGAACCCCCACGGCGTCCCGGTGCCCAGGTTGCCCGGACCCTGGCACACCACCGCCACGTCCGCACCCAGCACGTGCCGGGCAGCCAGCAGCCCCGAATGCACGGTCACCGCCTCCAGGTCACCGCCGAAGGACTGCCCCGTGGTCACGCACCCCGCCAGCAGACCCTCCTCGCGCAGCGCGCCCACCAGCCGCGAGAACGCCGCGGGCAGCGCGCCCCCGTCCAGCATCACGTGGACGATCCGCGCCCCCGGCCGGTGCGCGCGCACCCCCGCCACCACGGCGGGCAGCGCCGAGTGCAGGTCGGCCACCACCACCGGCATGCCCTCCACGCCCTCGGCCGAGCGCAGCACCTCGTGGTGGGGCGAGCCCTGCTCGTCGGCGCCCAGCACGGTGGCCTGCAACGGCGTGTAACGGGCCTTGACCAGGTGGCCGGGCCCGCGGGGGTCAGGGGGCAGCCGGTCGGGCACGGCCACCACCAGCGCGTACCCGCCCGTCCCCAGCCCCAGGTCCAGGGCGCCGGTGTTGAGCAGCACGGTGTCGCCCGCCTCGGGCGCGCCCACCAGGTCGGTGTAGGCCAGCGCGCGGCACGTCACCTCTCCGCCCGCTCCCGCGGCCCCGCGGCCTCTGCGGTCCGCTTCGGCCACGGGCTCCAGCGCCACCGCGCACAGCACGACCCCCGGCCAGGAGGGGAGGATCTGACGGACTTCACCACGGCGCCACCGGATCATGCAAGGCACGGTACCGTCGTTGCTGAACCGGTGCCCGGGCGACGCGCCAGCGTCAGCCGCCGCCGGTCCATCCACCACGGGCGAGAAGGGTGCGGACGATGTCGCGCAGGAAGACGGAACGACAGCTGAACCTGGTCATCTGTCTGTTGTCCACGCGCCGCCACCTGACCGCTCAGGAGATCAGGAAGACGGTGCACGGCTACGCCGAGGCCGAGACCGAGTCCGCCTTCAAGCGCATGTTCGAGCGCGACAAGCGCGAACTGCGCGACAGCGGCATCCCCATCCAGGTGGGCACCGGCGACGCCATCAGCGGCGAGGAGGGCTACCGCATCTCCCGCTCCGACTACGAGCTGCCCGAGATCGAACTCCTGCCCGACGAGGCCCTCGTCCTGGGACTGGCCGCCCGCGCCTGGCGGCACGCCTCCCTCGGCGAGGCCGCCGCCAACGCCCTGTTCAAGCTGCGCTCCGCCGGGGTCCCCGTCGACAGCGAGGCCGCCCCCGGACTCACGCCCGCCATGCGCACCGACGAGCCCTCCTTCGGCCCGGTCTGGCAGGCCGTGCGCGACCGGCGCCCCGTCTCCTTCGCCTACCGCAAGCCCGGCCAGACCGAGGCCGAGACCCGCGAGGTCGAACCCTGGGGCATCGTCAACCTGCGCGGACACTGGTACGTGGTCGGTCACGACCGCCTGCGCGACGCCCGCCGCGTCTTCCGCCTGGGCCGCATCCGCGGTGAGGTGACCATCCTGCGCGGCGGCCCCGACGTCGTCGTCCCCGAGGGTGTGGACCTGCGCTCGGTGGTCGCGGGCCACAGCGCCGAGTCCGAGCGAACCGCCGTCCTGCGGGTGCGCACCGACTCCGCGCACGCCCTGCGCCGCAGCGCCCTGCGCGTGGTGCCCGGCGAGCGCGACAGCTCCGGCGTCGGCTGGGACACGCTCACCCTGCCCTACACCGACACCCCCGACCTGGTGCGGCGCGTGGCCTACTTCGGCTCCAACGCGGTCGTCGTCGAACCCGTGGGCGCCCGTGAGGCCATGGCCGCCCACCTGACGGCCACCGCCGAGACGGCCCCCGCCGCCGAGGCCGCGGACGGTCCCGGCACGGTGGAGGAGACCGAGGCCCCCGTCCGCGGTCCCCGCTCCGCCGACCAGCTGCGCCGCCTGCTGATGCTCGTCCCCTACGCCCTGGGTCGCGACGTGCGCGTGCCCGAGGTGGCCCGCCACTTCGGGCTCAGCGAGAAGCAGGTGGTCGCCGACCTCAGCCTGCTGTGGATGTGCGGCCTGCCCGGCTACACCCCCGGCGACCTCATCGACGTCGACCTCGACGCGGCCAGGGAGACCGGCGAGATCATCATCGCCAACGCCGACACCCTCGCCCAGCCGCTGCGCCTGACCGCCGACGAGGCGGCCAGCCTGGTCGTGGGCCTGTCCCTGCTGGAGGCGCTGCCCGAGACCGAGGGCCTGGAGACCGGCGCCCTCAAGCGGGTGGGCGAGAAGCTGCGCGCCGCCGCGGGGGCCGCCGTGGGCTCGCTGGCCGACTCGGTCCAGGTGCGCGTGGAGGGCGACGAGCAGGTCGCCCAGACCCAACGCCGCTGCGCCGACGCGCTGGAGGCGGGCCAGCGCCTGCACCTGCGCTACCTGTCGGGCTACCTGGACCAGGTCACCGAGCGCGACGTGGACCCCATGGGGCTGGTGGTCCAGGACGGCTACCCCTTCCTGGAGGGCTACTGCCACCTGCGCCGGGACGTGCGCCTGTTCCGCCTGGACCGGGTCCTGGAACTGACGGTGCTGCCCTTCGCCGCCGAGGTGCCCGCGGGGGTGGGCCGCCGCGACCTGTCCGGGGGCGTCCTCCAGCGCTCGGAGCGCGACGCCCTGGTCGTCCTGGACCTGGAGCCCGCGGCCCGCTGGGTGACCGAGGACTACGTGTGCGAGTCGGTGACCGAACTGCCCGGGGGAGGGGTCCGCGCCACTCTGCGCACTCCCGCTCCGGCCTGGGTGGTGCGGCTGGCGCTGCGTCTGGGGCAGCAGGGGCGCGTGGTGTCTCCTGTGGCGCTCGCCGAGGAGGCCCGGGCCGAGGCCCGCCGTGCGCTGGAGCACTACCGGACGTCCCAAACCTCCGCGAAATTGGTCGAGACCACTTCGTCGTCCGAGTGAGGCCCAGACGTTCACCCCGGGGCAAGGGACAGGTCGGTCCGGAAAGGATAAGGTTGCAGCGTGATAGTCCTCGCTGTCCTGTTCGGTGTGGTCGCGGCCGGACTCGTCGCCATCGGAGCCCTGGCGCTGCGCGCACGCCGCGCGGCGGGGGTGCTGTCCCTGGCGGTGGCACGGGCGTCGGACGAGTACCGGGCGAGCAACGCTGACCTGCGTGAGCGCGTCGGCCGCGGCGGCGCGGGGCCGTGATGGCCCCGCGTCCGAATGCGCGTACCATCGAAGGCGCTTGGTCGCGCCCCACAGAGAGGTAGAACCATGGGACCGTTCAACGGACCTACCATCGCCATCCTCATCGTCCTGGCGATCCTGCTCTTCGGAGCCAAGAAGCTCCCGGACCTGGCCCGCTCCCTGGGGCGCAGCGCGCGCATCCTCAAGGCCGAGAGCAAGGGCCTGGTCGACGACGACAACAACGAGTCCGAGGACAACGCGGACACCCGCGCCCAGACCCACCAGCAGCAGGCCCCCCAGCAGAACGCGCCGGGCCAGCCCCAGCAGGGTTACCAGCAGCAGGGCTACCCGCAGCCGCAGCAGCCCCAGCAGCAGGGCTACCCGCAGCTGCCCCCCGGCCAGCGCATCGTCGACGAGTCCGGTGAGACCACGCACCGCACCTACGGCAACTAGCTTCCCGGAGGCCGTGGAGCGACGCGCGCGCGGGCTCCGCCCCGCCCCGGAGTCCAGGGCCCCGCCGCCGAGCGGCACGGGGCCGGAGCAGACGACGAGAGAGTGACCGCACGATGAGGGCACGAAGCCGGGCCACCAACCCCGAGGCCCGGATGCCGCTCATGGACCACCTGCGCGAGCTGCGCAACCGCCTGGTGAAGGCGATGATCGCCCTCGCCCTGGGCACGGTGGTCGGCGTCCTGACCGACGACTGGGTGTGGGACTTCCTGGTGGAGCCCTACTGCTCCCTGCCGGTGTCCCAGGTGAACGGTCCCGACGACTGCTCGCTCATCGTCACCGGGCCCTTCGACGCCTTCTTCGTCTCCATGAAGATCTGGCTCTTCGTGGGCGCGCTCGTCTCCGCGCCGTTCTGGCTGTACCAGCTGTGGGCCTTCGTCGCCCCGGCCCTGCACGGTCGCGAGAAGCGCTACGCCTACGTCTTCGCTCCCCTGGCCGCGGTCCTGTTCGCGGTGGGCGCGACCCTGGCGTACTTCATCACCTCGTACGCGCTGACGATGCTCTTCGGGTTCCTGCCCGAGGACGCCGATCCCTTCCTCACCATCAGCGAGTACCTCAACTACATGCTCATCATGATGGGCATGTTCGGCCTGGGCTTCGTGCTGCCGCTTCTGGTGGCGCTGCTCAACATCATCGGGATCCTGCCGCACGCGGCCATCGCCAAGTGGCGCCGCGTCATCATCTTCGCGGTGTTCGTGATCGCGGCCGTCATCACCCCGGCCGAGCCGATCTCCATGCTCGCGCTGGCCGTTCCGCTCGTCGTCCTCTTCGAGGTGGCCGAGCTGTTCGCCTTCCTCAACGACCGGCGCAGGAAGCGCGACGACCCCTACGCCGGCCTGGACGACGACCAGATCTCCGAACTCGACGAGACGCCCTCCGAGCTGGACGAGACCCCCTCGCCGCTCGACGGTCCCGACGTGGGCGAGGAGAGCGGAAGGCGCTCCTGAGCCCCTCCGGCACACGCTAGGGTCGGGCGGTGGGACAGGCCGCGGCGCTGTCCCGTCGGCCCGGGCACCCCGGCCGACGCCGGTTGCTGGGAAGAGGAAGTGCGATGAGCGAGCGGACCGGGACCGGGCGGGAGCTCCCGCCCGAGGCCATGGGCAACGAGAAGTGGCACGACACCACCGACGCGGTCTGGATGCGGTCCTCCCTGTCCAAGGAGGAGTCCGAGGCCGTGGTCGAGGTCGCCACCTTCGACGACGGCTTCCGCGCGGTGCGCGACGGCAAGTCCCCCGAGAAGGGCACCCTGTTCTTCACCCCCGCCGAGTGGGAGGCCTTCGTCCTGGGCGCCCGTGACGGCGAGTTCGACATCCCCGAGGAGTACCTCACCGAGGAGGAGCGCCGCATCCAGCGCGGCGAGGTCGACACCGAGGTGGCCTGGGTCCCCTCGCCGCTGAACACGCCCAAGGCGATGGAGGAGTACCACCGCCGCCAGCGCGAGGAGGCCGGGCAGGGCGACGCGGGGGCCTCCGGGTAGGAACGGCCCGCCAGCGCTCCGGGCGCCGCCGTGC
>NZ_QPFC01000448.1:0-1526 GCF_003427465.1 Nocardiopsis sp. TNDT3
GCCCGTTCGGGGCCGCCGCGGCGCGCACGCGTGCGGGTGGGGAGGGTGTTACCCCACGACCTGCCAGTCGACCTGGCCCACACCGGCTCCGGTGCCGATGATCTGGTCGAAGGCCGCGGTGGACAGGTCCAGGCAGCGTCCGTCGACGTAGGGGCCGCGGTCGTTGATGCGCACGGTCACGGACGCGCCGCTGCTCGGGTTGGTGACCTGGACCTGGGTGCCGAAGGGCAGGGTCTTGTGCGCGGCGGTCATGGCGTTGGGGTCGAACGTCTCGCCGTTGGCGGTGGTGCGTCCGGCGAAGTCGGCTCCGTAGTAGGAGGCCTGGCAGGTGCCGCCCTGGCCGGTGGACTCGGACTCGGAGCCGGTGTCGGCGGCGGGTTCCTCGGCCTCCTCGGTCTCCTCCTCCTCGGGCTCTTCGAGGATGTCGGAGGCGTCGGTGCTGGAGCGCTGGGTGGCGGAGCTGACGGCCTCCTCGGCGAGCTGCTGCTGCTCCTGCCCGGCGTTGGGCGTGGCGTCGTCGGCGACCAGCGGGTCCGGGTCTGCCTGGGGGACGCCCGCGGCGTTGGTGGCACTGCCCGGGTCGGCGCCGGTGGCGATGACGGCCGCGGCGGCGGTGCCGCCCACCAGGAGCGCGGCCCCTGTGGCCGAGGCCAGGATGAGGGTGCGCTTGCGGCGGGAGCGTTTGGCGGCCACGCGGGGTCCCACGGGCGCGTCGGCGCGGGTGGCCTCTTCGTCGGCCGGCGGGTTCTGGGGCTGGTGTGTGCCCACGACGGATAGTCCTTCGAACGGGAACAGGGCGTGGCGGCGCGGGTGCTCCGGGGTGGGGTGCGCGGTTGCCGTGGCAGGGTGCGCGGGTGGTACGGCGCCCCGGGGCGCGGGAGGGCGCGGTGCCCGGAGCGGGCCGCCGGGTGGTGCGCGGGTTCTGGGCGCAGATCCTAGGGGTAACGCGAGGGTAACGGTACCGGAAAGGGAGGGTTTGTGGAACTTGTCACCTGAAGGGTCGGTGGTGTTCGTCACCCGGTGATGTGGGGCTCGGGCAGCTCGGGGCGCCGGGGCGGCACGCCCTCGGGGAAGAGGGTGGCGGCCGGGTCGGGCAGGTCCACGCCGCTGAGCCGGGCGACGGCGGTGGACAGGCTGGGGTTGTCCAGGTGCCCGCCCACGGTGCGGATCATGGCGGCCAGGGTGGGCAGGACGGGGGCGCCCAGGGCGGCGACGGCGTAGCGGGTGGCCACGGCCGGGGTGCGCGAGGCGCCCGCCCAGCAGTGCAGCAGGACGCGTTTGCCCTCCGCGCGCAGGGCCGCGACCGCGGCGGCGGCCTCGTCCAGGGTGAAGTGCGGGTGGGAGTTGGCGCCCCGGCGGTCGTGCAGCCACACCCGCACCCAGTCGGCGGCGGGCAGGTGGGGCGCGTCGCTGGGGTGGGTGCGGCACAGCGAGACCGCGGCGTCCACGGTCTCGGGGTGGGCGCGCAGGTGGTCGAGGTTGCCCAGCAGGACGCCCGGGTCCAGGGGGTGGGGGACGGCGAAGGG
>NZ_QPFC01000449.1:0-7254 GCF_003427465.1 Nocardiopsis sp. TNDT3
GGGCGGCTGCCAGCCGGTGGGCGGCATGCCTGCGGGGGGAGGGCCCATGGGCGGCTGGTCGCGGTCCGCGGACCCGTCACCGGGACCGTGCGGGGGCTGGCTCATGGCGGGGCCTGGCTTTCTGCTGCGGGCGTCGGCTGGGCGCCGGTGCCGGGTGGCGCCGTGCGGGAGGCGGCGGTGGCGCGCCGCCGCCTCCTAGTGTGGGGGACATGGCACGACTGCTCATCGTTCACCACACGGTCTCGCCCGCGACCCGGCAGTTGCTGGAGGCGGTCCTGGAGGGCGCCCGCGACGACGACATCGAGGGGGTCGAGGTGCGTGCGGAGGCGGCGCTGTCGGCCACGGCCAGCGACCTGCTCGGCGCCGACGCCGTCGTCCTGGGGACCCCGGCCAACATCGGGTACATGTCGGGCGCCCTCAAGGTCTTCTTCGACACGGTCTTCTACCCCGCCCAGGGGGCGACCGAGGGACTGCCCTACGCGCTGTACGTGCACGGGGACGACGACGCCTCCGGCGCGGTCCGGTCGGTCGAGTCGATCGCCAAGGGCATGGGGTGGCGGCGGCACCGCCCGCCGGTCACCGTGACCGGCCGCCCGGCGGCCCGGGACCGCGAGGCCTGCTGGGAGCTGGGCGCCGTCACCGCCCTCGCCGCCCTGGAGCGCGCCTGAGCGGGCCCGCCGCGGGAACCGGGGCCGGTGGGATCCGACGCGGCACACGGCCCGCGGGCGGTTCCGCGGACCCGCCGCCACGGGGGCGGGCGAGCGGTCGGGAAGCCGGAAAAGGGCGGGAAAGTCTGGGTAAGGGGTTGGCTGGGCCGGTGTCGGATGCGGCGTGGCGGTTTCTCCGACTTCGACCGGCAGGTCAGGATGGGCCCAGGTCGTCGGGGAACGCGGGGAAGCGCACCCTTGCCCCGTCCGGCGCCGCAGACCTTCCGTCCGCCTCTCCACCCGCGACCGCCGTCCCCGGACGGGACCGGGCCCCCGACCAGCCCCTCCCCAGACACACCGCGTGGCCGCCCACTGGCCCAAGTCCTCAGGCCGCGCGGTGTTTTCTCGCCGAGGCGGCGCCGGTCCGCGGACCGGCGTCAGTAGCCCCGCCAGGCCCCCTGGTGGTAGCCGATGATCCTCGGGTGCATGAGGGTCGACTCCTCCACGTCCTCCTCGCGGCGGTCCTTGGGGAAGACCTGCGCGGCCTCCAGCAGGGCCGGGTCGAGGAAGCTCAGCGGCGGCGCGTCGTCGGGGACGCGCAGCTCGGGCGCGGACCCGGATGAGGTGAGGTAGAAACCCCAGTTGCCGAAGCTCGGCACGTCCACGTTGTAGGGGGTGGCCGCCAGGTCCGCCGCCTCCAGGGAGTCGCCCACGCCCCAGTAGGCCTCCGGAGCGAAGAAGGGGGAACCCGCCTGCACGACCATGCGGCCCTCCTCGGACAGGGCGTGGCGCAGGAGCGCGTAGAACTCCACCGAGTAGAGCTTGGCGGTGCCCACGGAGTCCCCGTCCGGGAGGTCGGCGATGATGACGTCGAACTCCTCGCGGTTCTCGCGCAGCCACTGGAAGGCGTCGGCGTTGACCACGTCCACGCGCGGGTCCTCGAGGGAGTCCCCGTTGAGGTCGCTGATCACCGGGTCGGTCGAGGCCAGCTCGATCACGGCCGGGTCCAGGTCCACGAGGGTGGCCGAGGCCACGTCGTCGTAGGCCAGGATCTCGCGCAGGGCCAGGCCGTCGCCGCCGCCCAGCACCAGCACGTCCTCGTGCGGTCCCGCCATCGCCGGGTGCACCAGCGACTCGTGGTAGCGGTACTCGTCCAGGCTGGAGAACTGGAGGCTCCCGTTGAGGAACAGGCGCACGTCCTGGCCGTCCAGGGACCGGGTGAGCACGATCTCCTGGTACTCCGAGCGCTCGGCGTGCACGATCGGGTCCCGGTACAGCGCCTGGCGCGCGTCCACCTCGAACTGGTCGGCGTAGGCGTAGGCCAGGCCGAGCACCGCGATGATGAACGCCAGGCCCAGGCTCAGGCCCGCGTAGGCCCGCCGGGTCAGCTCCGCGCGGAACAGCCACAGCACCACCGCCACGCCGACGACGGCGTTGAGCGCGCCCACCATCAGCGCGCCCTTGGGCAGGCCCAGCAGCGGGAGCAGCAGGAACGGGAAGGCCAGGCCGCCGATCAGGCCGCCCACGTAGTCGGCGGCGAACAGGTCGGCGACCGCGTCGGAGGCCTCCTGCCTGCGGATGCGCTGGATCAGCGTCATCAGCAGCGGGATCTCCATGCCGATGAGGAGCCCGATGGCGAACGACAGCACCACCAGGGCGGGCTGGTAGGCGGAGAACCAGGCGAACGCCCCGTACAGCAGCAGCACGGACAGTCCGCCGACCAGCGAGAGCAGGCCCTCGATCACCGCGAAGGCCGCGGCGGGGTGCGCCTGGAAGCGCTTGGACAACAGGGAGCCCACGCCCATCGCGAACACCATCACCGACAGGACCACGGAGGCCTGGGTGATGCTGTCGCCCAGCAGGTAGCTGCCGATGGCGACCAGCGCGAGCTCGTACACCAGGCCGCAGGCGGCGCAGACGAACACCGCCAACAACACGAGGAACCGGGCCGCCCTGGCGGATACCGGCAGTCGGGGCCGTGCGCGGACGGTGGTCTCAGTCAACGGAACTGCCTTCGTGTGGTGGTGCGGTGGTGCGGTTGCCCGGGGCAGGGGGCCGGTGGGGGGAGGGGCGTCAGGTCAGGGCCGCGGCGATGACGACCGCGATCGCCACGTGCGCGGAGGCGCTCACCCAGGTGGCCGGGTGCGGCTCGTCGTTGCTGATCATCTGGGCGATCTTGGCGGGGACGAGGAGGTCGATCAGCACGAACGACAGCGCCATCACGCCCAGGCCGATCAGGCCGTAGACGGCGGTCGAGAGCAGGCCCGCGCCCAGGCCGATCTCGGACTCGCTGGAGAGGATCGCCGAGGTGACGACGATGGCCGAGCCCAGCGTGTTCGCCGACACGAGCAGGACCGCGTTGCGGTTGCGGTTCTCCCAGATCAGCACGTGCAGCTTGCCGGGGGTGAGGAGGTCGGTGAGGAGGTAGCCCAGCACGAGGATGACGATGCCCACTCCGCCGTAGGCGAGGGCTCCGAGCGCGTTGAGGAGGATCTCGTTCATGGTCCTGTTCGCAGGTAGGGGATTTCGGTTGACGTGTTCGTGACGTGTGGGGAAGGAGACTACTTGCCGAAGCCGCTGCCGCCGCCGCGGTAGTTGCTGCCGCTGCCGTTGCTGCTGCTGCCGCCGCTGTAGCTGCTGCTGTTGTTGTCCCTGTAGCTGCTGCCGCCGCCGGTGCCCCCGCCGAAGAAGAAGAACCCTCCTCCGCCGGAGGACCCCGAGGACCCGTCGCAGTCGTCGTCGTCATAGCCCTCGATCTGGACCACGTCGTCGTCGGGGCAGTAGTTGTTGCTGTTGTTGGAGCAGGCGCTGAGCAGGATCAGGACCAGCAGGATGACGCCGATCACGACGAACACCGTGATGATGACGTTCCTGTTGCCGTTGTCCGCGGGCTCCTCGTATGCCTTCATGGTGCGGTTCTCCCGGAAGTGGGGGGAAGGGTCACGGTCGAGGTGGTCGTCACCAGCTCGCCGCTCTGGGGGTAGGCGTGCCAGGTGCGCCAGCCGAGTGGTCCGCCGGGGACCAGGTGCAGCGCGGTGACCGCCAGCGGATCGCCGGGGAAGGCGACGAGCAGGCCGCCGGGGGAGTCGTCCACCTCCCGGTGGATCCCCTCCACCCGGCGGGCCAGCTCGGTGCGGGACAGGGACTCCACGCGCGAGCCGAAACGGTAGCCGCCCAGGTCGGGGCGGTCGGCGCTGCCGGGCAGACCGCCGGGGAGGCCGGGCAGGCAGGCCACCGTCTCCACCAGCGGCTCCTCGGGCACCAGGGCCCCGGGCGACGGCTCCGGCGTGACGACCACCTGGTGGGAGGCGCCGAGCACCCGCAGCTCGACCCGGGCCCCCGGCACCCGGACGGTGCGGGCGGCCAGGGGGTCGACCAGCGGGTGGCGCAGGGCCCAGACCAGGTCGTCGGCGCTGGTGTCGACGAAGGGGGCGCTGATGCTCGCGCGCACGTTCCGGTCAGCTCCCCGGGTAGATGGTGAAGGTGCCCGGGGCGACCTTGGTGCCCGTGCTGGCCTCCCAGCGCCCGTGGTCGAAGCGCTCGAAGGACAGCAGCCGTCCGTCGTCGGACTCGTAGTCGGCGT
This sequence comes from Nocardiopsis sp. TNDT3, assembly GCF_003427465.1. Lineage (NCBI taxonomy): Bacteria > Bacillati > Actinomycetota > Actinomycetes > Streptosporangiales > Nocardiopsidaceae > Nocardiopsis > Nocardiopsis sp. TNDT3. Next base: position 4,231 of record NZ_QPFC01000449.1, read on the forward strand.
AGTCCAGGCCCCCGGAGGCCTTGAGCCCGGTGGTGCCCTCGGAGCGGTAGGAGCCGGTGCCCTTCTCCTGGAGCCGGTAGACGGTGCCCTCCAGCTCGATGCTCTTGCCCTGGGGGATGATGTCCAGGTCGGGGCGGCCGGTCCACAGGGCCAGCTCCACGTCGGGGTCCTCCTCCACCGAGAGCCAGCGCTTGCCGCCCTCGACCTCCAGGAAGTGCTCGGACCAGGTGAAGCCGCCCTCGGACAGGCGCAGGGTGCCGCGGATCCAGGTCCGCTCGGTGCCCCAGTCGATCATGTCGCCCGCCTTGATGGCGCGCGGGTCGCCCGCGGTGCTGTCGCCCGTGTCGGCGAAGGGGTCCCGAGGCGGCGCGGGGGGCTCGGGGGCCGTTTTCGGTTTCTTGGCGCGCTGCGCGTAGACCAGGACGCCGATCACGACGGCGACGCCGACCAGGATGAGCAGCAGCAGGAGTTCGATGGCCAATGTTCCTCGTTTCGCGGTGGGGCATGGGGGAGCGAGGCCGTGCACGTCCCCTGCCTGCGTGTTCCCCGGGGCCGGGCAATCCTACTGACGCTCTGACGCCGCATGCGAGGGGCCGGTTCCACATGTGACCAGATCAGGACACGAAAGACGCCCCGCCCGGGAACCTCTCACGGACGGTGGTCGTTGAGAACGGCCCCGTGTTCGGGAGCGCGCCTCGGCGCGCTCCCGGAACCGCCCCCGGGACACCGGCGCCCCGCGTCCGGCGGCTCGGGCCGAGGCGCCCACGCCCCGGTGCGCGGGGTTTTCAGGCCCGGGGGTCGCCGGTCTCCACAGGGAGGGTGTCGTCGCCTCCCCAACGGCTCCACGACCCCGGGTAGAGGCGGGCGCCGGAGTACCCGGCGTGCTCCAGGGCGAGCAGGTCGTGGCAGGCGGTGACCCCCGACCCGCAGTAGGCGGTGATGGTGTCGGCGGAGTCGGCGCCGAGGGCGGCGAAGCGTTCACGCAGGATTCCCGGGGCGGCCAGGAGCCCGTCATCGCCCAGGTTCGCGGTCCACTCGGCGCTGCGGGCGCCCGGCACGTGCCCCGGCCGGGCGTCGACGGGTGCGGGCCGCTCACCGGTGTAGCGTTCGCGGGCGCGGGCGTCAACCAGCAGGTGTGCCGGATCGCCCGCCTCGGCGCGGACGGTGTCGGTGTGCACGACGCGGTCGGCGGGCCAGGGCAGGGGGGTGCGGTGCACCGGCCGGGGGGTGACGTCGCCCTCCTCCAGTTCGCCGGCCCACGCCTGGAGGCCCCCGTCGAGGAAGGCCGCCGGGGTCCCCAGCACGCGCAGCATCCACACCAGGCGGGCGGCCACGGAACCGCCCGCGTCGTCGTAGACCACCACGGAGGAGTCGTCGCCGATGCCGAGGCGGCCGAGGGCGGCGGCGAAGTCGGCCGCGGAGGGCAGCGGGTGGCGTCCGCCCTCGGGGCTGGCCGGGGCGGCCAGGTCGGTGTCCAGGTCGGTGAAGACGGCGCCGGGCAGGTGTCCGGCGCGGTGGGCGTCGCGGCCGGAGCGCCCGTCGAGGTACCACCGGGAGTCGACGAGGACCACCCGGTCGCGGTGTTCGCGGAGCCAGTCGGCCGACACGGCCACCGGCAGGGTCAGGAGTTCGGACATGGGCACCACACTAGGCGTTCCGTCCCGGCAGGTGGGGAGGGGTGTGCCCGGTGTCCGCCGCCGTACCGGCCCGCGGGAGGGCGCCCGGACGCGGGACCCGGAAGCGGGCCCGGGGGCGCCGTTCAGGCGCCGCGGCCCCCGACGCCCCGGTCCATGCGGTGGACGCGCAGGATCCACCACAGGCCCAGCACCGGCAGCACCAGCGGGATGAACAGGTACCCGGCGCCGAAGTTCGACCACACCGTGTCGTCGGGGAAGACCCCCGGCAGGAGCAGGCTGACCGCGCCCACCGCCAGCACACCGACCAGTTCGACGCTGCACGAGACCAGCGCGACCCTGCGCGAGGTCCGCCCGGCCCGGGCCAGGCCCACCGCCGCCACCAGGTAGATCACCCCGGCGAGCAGCGAGAGCCCGTAGGCCAGCGGTGCCTCGTCGAACCTCGTGGCCAGCTGGTAGCCCCCGCGCGCGGTCGCGGCGAGCGCGAACACCCCGTACACGGCGACGAGCAGGCGGCCGGGGCCGGTGCGCAGGGTTCTGTCCCGGGTCGCGGCGGACTCAGACAACGGGGCTCCAGAGCTGTTCGAGGCGGACGAACAGGACGGGCAGGATCAGGCACGCGAAGGCGATCACCGCCGGGCCCCACCTGCTCCGCTCCATGAAGCCCCACACGGCGCACGCGGGCGGCAGCAGGGCGACCGTGGCCAGATAGGACACGAACATGGCCGTCTCGGCGGGCCGCTCGCCGCCGACCATGGTGACGACGGTGGCGGTCACCTGTCCGAGCACGAGCAGCCACAGGACAGCCATGCCTACCAGGTGCGGGACCACCATGGGCTGGTCGCGCAAGGTCGAGACGAGGCACCACCCGGCCAACGCCAGTGACACCATCTGAATCGTCATGGTCAGCCAGTCGACCACGCCGCCTCCGCTCGTCGTCCTCACGCCATGCCAGCGGGCTTCTACGACACAGCGTAGTACGTCGGGGTCACCGGATCGCACCGTCCCCCGGCGGCGACCGGGTCCAGGCCCGGCCGCCAGCGGAAACGTCCGATTCCGGACAGCTCTGACACGGGGCTTGCGAGGCGGCGGCACACCCGCGTCGGATATGGTCCTCGAAGCCGCATGTGTTCCAGCCGGTACACGGCTCAGGCCCGCGGCACATTCCCTCAGGCATCGTGTACGAAGACCGGAGCACCCCGTTGTCCTATCCCCAGTACCCTTCCGGCCCCCAGCAGCCTCCCCACGGTGACGGCACCGGCGGCTACCAGTCCTACGGCGGCCAGCCCGGCTACGGCGCTCCCGGCGGGGGCTACGGCGACCCGTCCGGCGGTCAGCCGCCCTACGGCGGTCCGGGCGGTCCGCCCCCCGGCCAGCCCCCCTACGGCGG
>NZ_QPFC01000450.1:0-3275 GCF_003427465.1 Nocardiopsis sp. TNDT3
GCCGACGCGGCCTCCCACCGGCCCCGGAGACCTCTCCGGGACTGACGTCCGCCGGAAACCGGTGTCACACCGGTGTTCGACGGCCGTTTCCGGGACCTCGACGACCGTGCCACCACAGTGCCACGAACGTGGTGTCCCATGGCTTGAAGCCTAGCGCGTTCACAGCCAGATGCACATGCATATTGCTATGCACATGCATATGTAGATTCGGTGCGGAAGCTGGTTCTCCCGGTGGCGAGCCGGGCTTAACAGGGCAGACCGGGCAGCTTAGTCCGAGCTCCGGTGGTGGCGTACCCACGAGGCGATCTGCGTACGCGAGTGGAAGCCCATCTTGCGGTTGATGTTGGCCACGTGCCGCGCCGCCGTCGAGGGGGTGATGAACAGCTCCCGGGCGATCTCCGGGTTGCTCCTGCCCCGGCTCACCAGGAGGGCCACCTCCAGCTCACGCGGGGTGAGCCGCTCCTCGGGGGTCACCGACTCCGGGTCCGGGGCGGGCCCTCCCCGCTCCCGGCGCCCGCGCGCGGGACGGCTGGGCGGCGCGGAGCGGCGCGACGGCGGGCGCCGCGCCTCCTCCGCCAGCTGCTCTCCCTCGCGGACCGCGTTCGCCAGGGCCAGCGTCCGGCCCTGCTCCCACCAGCCCACCAGCTGGCGGCGGCGCCGCCGGACCTTCTCCACGTCGGTGAACGGCCACGGCGCCTCGTGCGTGGACAGCCCCAGCCGCTCGCGCACGCTCATCGCCGCGCCCGCCAGGCGGCAGGAGCCCTCGCGCAGCCCCGCCCCGAACGCCACCCGGGCGATCGCGGTCAGGGCGCGCGCCGCGTCCGCGCGCTGGCCCGTCGAGTGGCTCAGCAGCAGCCCCTCGCTCAGGTAGTCGTAGGCCTGTCCCGTGGACCCCTGGGCGTGCGCGACCCGGCCGATCCCGGCCAGGCAGCGCGCCTCCTCGGCCGCCGCCCCGATCAGCCGCTGGGTGTCCAGCGCCTCCCGGTAGCAGCGGTCCGCCGTCAACAGGTCGCCGCTGGCCTCCGCCGCGTACGCCTGGCCCATGAGGGTGACTCCCACGCCCCACCGGTGGTCGATCCCGCGCAGCAGCGTCAGCGCGGCGTTGTAGTGGTGGTCGGCCGTGGGATGGTCGCCCTGCTGGGCGACCAGGGCCGCCCGGGTGCCCAGGGCGATCGCCTCTCCCCACAGGTCACCCGACTCACGGCACAGCCGCAGAGCCTCCTCCACCCGCACCGCGGCCTGGTCCGACACGCGGTCGCGCACCTCGACCAGGGCGAGCAGGTTGAGCGCGACGCGGACGAACACGTCGTCCCCGGCCTCGCGGCACAGCCGCAGGCCCTCCTCGCCCAGTGAGACCGCCAGCCCGTGGTCGCGCCGCACCCGCGCCAGCTGGGCCCGACCCACCAGCGCCCGCGCGCGTGAGGGAGCCTTGGCCGCGTCCTCCAGCTCCAACAGGCGGTCCATCCAGTGCGCTCCCTCGGAGTAGCTCTGGTGGCTCACCCAGTGCGCGGTCAGGCTGACGCACAGCCGCAGGCCCGGTTCGGCGGCGCCGTGCTCCAGCGCCCAGCGCAGCAGGGAGCGCAGCGTGTCGTACTCGGCGATCACGCGCTGGCGCCCGGAGTCGCGCTCGCTCCAGGGCATGACCCGGCTCGACTCCAGCTTCTGGCCCAGGTCCTCGGCCAGGCGCAGCATCCGGTCCAGGAGCCTCTCCTGGAACAGTTCCGCCTCGCCCGCCGCGACCAGCCGGGAGTGCGCGAACCGCTGCACGGCCTCGGGCAGCCGGTAGCGCACCCGGCCCTCGAACTCGCCGGTCACGGTGATCAGGGAGCGGTTCAGCAGGGACGTCACGAGGTCGAGGATGTCCGCTTCGGGCAGGGCCTCGTCGGCGCACACCTGCTCGGCCAGCTCCAGGTTCCAGCCCCGGAACACCGACAGGCGGCGCAGCAGCACCCTCTCGGCCTCGGGCAGCCCGCGGTACACGAAGTCCAGCACCACCGGCAGCATCTCGCTGCGCGGGACCGCCTGCCCCGGGCCGGGCTGGACCTCGGGGGAGGACAGGTGCTCGCGCAGCCCCTCCACCAGCACGGCGGGCCCCACCCCGGGCGCGCTCGCGCCCAGCGCCTCGATCGCCAGCGGGATGCCGCCCGCCAGGTCGCACAGCTCCGTCACGGTCTCCATCTCCTCGCGCGAGAGCGAGAAGCGCGGGTCGCGGGCGCGGGCGCGGTCCATGAACAGACGCACCGCCTCCGCGCCGGCCGGGTCGGGCTGGGGCCCCTTGCGCGCGGGCAGCGGCAGCGCCATCGGCGTCATCCGCCACACGGTGCCGCCCGACAGACGGACGGGGGTCTCGCTGGTGAGCAGGATCGACACGGACGGGCACGAGGCCAGCAGGGCCTCGCCGACCTCCGCCACCTGCTCGACGGCGTGCTCGCACGCGTCCAGCACCAGCAGCAGGTGGCGTTCGCACAGTGCCTCGGTCACCGTGACCGACAGCGGCTGCCCCGGCTCCTCCACCACGCCCACCGCGGCGGCCACCCGCGCGTACACCTCCAGGGTCGTGCGCGCGTCCGCCATGCCGACCATCCACACGCCGTCGGGGAACCACGCGGTGGACTGCTCGGCCACGCGTATCGCCAGACGCGTCTTGCCCAGGCCGTCGGTTCCGCTCAGCGTGACGGAGCGGCTGGAGCCGAGCAGACGGAGCAGGTCGCTCAGGTCCCGCTCACGGCCCACGAATCCGGTGCCCGGACGGGGGAGGTTGTGCCGCGCGGGCGCGGTCAAAGGTGCCATGGCCTTCACATGTAGGGGCTGTCGGGGGAGGTTCTCACCAGGGTTGGGGGGGAAGGTCGGCAGGGGCGGACGTCGTTGGTGTGGGCTCTGGTACCCGGAGTTCCTGTCTTAGCGGGTGCACGCGCACTGTGCAAGTGCGTCCCCTCGACCGGGGCCGTGTCAGCCACCGTCACCCGGGACGGCCCAGCCGGTCAACTGCGTCCTGGAGGAAATCGAGAGTTTTCTGAAGATGTTCGCGATGTGGCGGGCCGCCGTCGCGTGGCTGATGGTCAGCCGCTCGGCGATCTCGCGGTTGGACAGGCCCTCTTCGGCCAGTTCGGCCACCTCCCTCTCCCGGGGGGTCAGCGAATCCGGGCCCGAGGGCCCCGAGGACTGCGGCCGGGGGAAGGCCAGCGCGCGGTCGAGCACCTGCTCCAGCGGCAGGGGGCGCCACGCGTTCCACGCCTCGGCGGTGCGCGTGGCGCCCACGCGCCGCTCCGCCGCCG
>NZ_QPFC01000451.1:0-8959 GCF_003427465.1 Nocardiopsis sp. TNDT3
CACTCCCCCCGACCTCCTCGGGGTCGAGGCCGCCCGGCTCCTCGGCGGCCTCGGGGGGCGGTTCGGGCACGAACAGGCTCAGCAGCGCCGACACCAGCACCAGCACCGCGGCGCCCAGCACACCGCCCGCGATCCCCATGAGGTCGATCAGGCCGCCGGACAGCGGACCGGCCACCGCCCCGCCCACGCCCAGAGCCGTGGACATCCACCCGAAGGCCTCGGCCCGCCGCCGCGCGGGGGCCAGGTCGCCCAGACGGCCCATGACCGCGGCCAGGGTCGGCGCCAGCGCCATACCGGACAGGAACAGCAGCGGTGTGATCAGCAGCGGTGTCGACAGCTGCGCGAACGGCGGTACGAACGGCACCAGCACCGCCACGCCCAGCGCCGAGCCGAAGCAGCGGCGCACCAGGTGGGGGCGTCCGCGCAGCGCGCCCGCGATCGCCCCGCCCACCAGCGACCCCAGCGCCCACACCGACGCCAGCACCATCACGTACTGCGGGGCGCCGAGCTCGTTGGCCCACGCCACGATCACCAGGTCCACGCCCATGATCCCGCTGACCATCAGCAGGCACATGAGGAACAGCGCCACCAGCGCCGGGCTGCGCAGCAGACTCCGGCGGGGACCGGACGGCTCCTCACCGGCTCCCTCCCCGGTCGGCGCGGGGCCGGTCACCCCGGCCCGGCGCAGCCCGAGCGCGAACCCGAGCGAACCGAGCAGGGCCACCGCCGACAGCAGCACCAGCGCCCAGCGCGCACCGGCGAAGGCCACCACTCCAGCGGTCATGATCGGGGAGAAGACGAAGAGCAGCTCCTGGGTGGTCGCCTCGGCCGCGTAGATCGCCTGCCGTTCGGGGCCGCGCGTCAGCCGCGGCCACAGCGCCCGCACGATCTGGTTGGCCGGGGAGCCGAACAGCCCGGTGCCCAGCGCCAGCGGGAGCGAGAGCCACCACAGCCGCTCGGGCAGCAGGACCAGGCCCAGCAGCCCCGCGCTGAACACCACGCCGCACACCAGCACCAGCCGGTCGGTTCCGCCCCGGTCGGCCATCCGCCCGCGCAGCGGTCCCACCAGCGCGATGCCCAGGGTGAAGGCGCCCGCGACCAGCCCGGCCAGGGTGTAGGAGCCGGTCCACCCCTCCACCAGGAAGGTGACCGCGATCATCAGCCCCGGCATGTAGAAGCGCGCGGCCAGGGACCAGGCCAGCAGGGGAAGCACGTGGGGGACGGCGAAGAGCCGTCGGTAGTTCGCGAGCACACCCCGATTATGCAGATGTCGAGGACATCGGGCGATCGCTTTGACGGCCTGTGCAGAGCGCCCGTTTGTACGTGCTGGACAGTCCGGACGCGCCGCGCGGGGAGCCGTTATCGGCCCGCACCCGGGACACGTTCTGGTCCCACGCCGGAACGGCCTCCGGTGTACGGAGCCCCTGGTAGGGCATGATCGGATTCTGTGAGGGACGTTCAGCTGGCACGGTTGGCCGAGCAGCACGGAGTCGCGACGACCTACGAGGACTGGCGGGGGCGCAGGGTCCCGGTCAGCCCCGACACCATCCGCCATGTCCTGGCCGCCCTGGGCGTGGACCCGGCGGCCCCGGACGCGGGGGCGGCGCCGGGCCCGCTGCCGCCCGCGGTCGTCGTCCGCGAGGGCAAGGCGCCCGACCTCGTGCTCGCCGAGGGGACGCACAGCGTCGTCGAGACCTGCGGCGGCTCCCTGCTGCCCTTCGGCCCCGGGCTGCCGCTGGGCGTGCACACCCTGCGCGTCACCGACGGCGCCGCCGAGCACACCGCGCCCCTGCTCGTGGCCCCCGACCGCATCGAACCCAGCGCGCTCAGGGACCACCCGCGCCTGTGGGGGATCATGGCGCAGGTCTACAGCGTGCGCTCCCGCGCCTCCTGGGGCACCGGCGACCTGCGCGACCTCGCCGAGCTCGCCGACTGGAGCGCGCGCGACCTGGGCGCCGACTTCGCCCTGATCAACCCGGTGCACGCCACCGAGCCGCTGCCCCCGGTGGAGCCCTCGCCCTACCTGCCGGTCAGCCGCCGCTACGCCAGCCCCCTCTACATCCGCATCGAGGACGTGCCCGAGTACGCCCGGCTCGACCCCGCCCAGCGCGAGGGCATCCAGCGCCTGGCCCGGCCGCTGCGCGAACGCGGCCGCACCGCCGACCTCCTCGACCGCGACTCCGTGTGGAGGGCCAAGCGCGCCGCCCTGGAGGTCCTCTTCGAGTCGCCCCGCGCCCCCGGCCGCGAGGCCTCCCTGCGCGCCTACCTCGAACGCGAGGGCCGACCGCTGGTCGAGTTCGCCACCTGGTCGGCCCTGGCCGAGCGGCACGGCACCGACTACCGGACCTGGCCGCAGGGGCTGCGCGGGGTCCACAGCCGCGACGTCGGGGAGGAGGCCCTGCGCCGGTGGCCCGCCGTGGAGTTCCACCGCTGGCTCCAGTGGATCCTCGACGAGCAGCTCTCCCAGGCGCAGACCACCGCCGAGACCGGCGGGATGGCCGTCGGCATCGTGCACGACCTGGCCATCGGGGTGCAGGCGGGCGGCGCGGACGCGTGGATGTACGGGGACGCCCTCGTGCCCGGCCTGCACGTGGGGGCGCCCCCGGACGAGTTCAACCGGCAGGGGCAGGACTGGGGCCAGCCGCCCTGGCACCCCCGGCGCCTGGCCGGGCGCGGCTACGAACCGTTCCGCCAGATCCTGGCCCAGGCGTTCCGCTACGCGGGCGGGGTCCGCATCGACCACGTCATGGGCATGTTCCGGCTCTGGTGCGTGCCCGAGGGCGCCTCCGCGGCCGAGGGCACCTACGTCAGGTTCGACCACGAGGGCATGGTGGGCACGCTCGCCCTGGCCGCCCACCGGGCGGACGCCGTCGTGGTCGGGGAGGACCTGGGCACCGTGGAGCCGTGGGTGCGCGAACACCTCGCCGACCGCGGGATCCTCGGCACCTCCGTGCTGTGGTTCGAGCAGGACGCCGACGGCCGCCCGCGCCCGCCGGAGGAGTGGCGCACCGACTGCCTGGCCACGGTCGCCACCCACGACCTGCCGCCGGTGGCGTCGTTCCTGTCCACCGAGCACGTCGAGCTGCGCGACCGGCTGGGCCTGCTCGGCCGCCCCGTGGAGGAGGAGCGCGCCGACGCCGAGTCGCGGGTGGAACGCTGGCGCGAGCTCCTCGTGGAGCTGGGCCTGCTCGACGAGGACGTGGACCCCGTGGCCGACCCGGCCGCCGTGGTGGCGGCCATGCACGCCTACCTGGTGGCCACCCCCGCCCGCATGATCGGGGTCGCGCTCACCGACGTGGTGGGGGAGCGGCGCATGCAGAACCAGCCCGGCACCAGCGACGAGTACCCGAACTGGCGCATCCCGCTCACCAGCGGCGAGGGAGAGCCGGTCCTGGTGGACGAACTGCTCGCCGACCCGCGCATGGTGGCGCGCATCCGCCGCACCCTCGGGCCTGTCGGCCGGCGGGACCACGCTCCCTAACGGGCCGTCCGGAACCTTTGCCGAGTGACGCGGGGGCCCTGGACCGCGTCTTGGCCGGTCTCGGCGGCCGAGGCCCGCTGCGAGCACCGGGTCACGGCGGGGAGGGCGGCCGGGCCGAACACGCGCGCGCCCGCTCCGCCGTCGCAGGCGGGGCGGGCGCGCGGTCCCTTCCTACTCCTGACGCTCGCCCGCGGCGATGTCGGTGGCCCGGGCGCGCAGGGCCCGCTCCACCCCCGCGCGGCCCTCGACCAGCAGGCGGCGCAGCGCCGGGGCCGGGTCGGACTCGGCGATGTAGGCGTCCGTGCGCTCCAGCGTCGCCTCCTCCACCAGACCGCTCGGGTACACCACCTCGGCGAAGGTCTGCGCGAACTCGCCCGTCCACTTCTCCCAGGCCGGGCCCAGCTGCGCGAAGTACCTCTCCACGTACGGCCGGTACAGCTCGGCCTGGCCCGGCTCGGTGAAGCCCAGCAGGACCGCGCGGAACTCGGCGTTGGCGAGCTCCTCGCCCACGATCCGCTCCCACGCCGCGGCCTTGGCCTCGGCGGTGGGGATGGCGGCGCGGGCCCCGGCGGCGTTGCGCTGCCCGGCCGCGGTGGCGTCGCGCTCCAGCTCGGCGGCGATCTCCGCCTCCCCGGCCTTGCCCGTCGCGACCAGGCGGCGCAGCAGCGTCCACCGCAGGTCGGTGTCCACGACCAGCCCGTCCACGGTGATCGCGCCGTCCAGCAGGCCCTGGAGCAGGGACAGGTGGGCGTCGCTCGCCGCCGAGGCGGCCAGCGCGTTGGCGTAGGCCAGCTGCAGGTCGCCGCCCGGCTCGGCCGCGGTCAGCAGCTCGCGCAGCCGCTCGGAGAGCTGCTCGAAGCCGAACGGGCGCCACGCCGGGTCGGCGTACATGTGCAGAGCCGAGTTGGCCTGGCGCAGCAGGGTCTGGGCGACCATGACGTCGTCCACGCCGCTGATCCCGGAGATGACCAGGGAGACGTAGTCGCGGGCGGCCATCTCGCCGTCGCGGGTCATGTCCCAGGCGGCGCCGAAGGCCAGCGCGCGGGGCAGGGACTCGCGGATCTCGCCGACGCCCTCCACCACGGTGCGCAGGGAGCGCTCGTCCAGGCGGACCTTGGTGAAGGTCAGGTCGTCGTCGTTGATCAGGACCAGGTCCGGCCGGACCCGGCCGACCAGCTCCGGCACCTCGGTGCGCTCGCCGCGCACGTCCAGCTCCACGCGCTCGCGGCGCACGACGCCCTCGTCGGTGCGGTCGTACAGGCCGATCGCCAGGCGGTGCGAGCGCAGCGTCGGGTGGTCGGCCGGGGCCTCCTGGAGCACGGTGAACGAGGTGAAGCGGCCCTCGGCGTCCACCTCGAACTCCGGGCGCATCGTGTTGACGCCCGTGGTCTCCAGCCAGTCGCGCGACCAGCCCGACAGGTCGCGGCCCGAGGCGGCCTCCAGGTGCTTGAGCAGGTCACGCAGCTCGGTGTTGCCGAACGCGTTCTCCTTGAAGTAGGCGCGCACGCCCGCGAAGAACGCGTCCACGCCCACGTACGCCGCGAGTTGCTTGAGCACCGAGGCGCCCTTGGCGTAGGTGATGCCGTCGAAGTTGACCTCGACCGCCTGGATGTCGACCATGTCGGCGGCGACCGGGTGGGTGGAGGGCAGCTGGTCCTGGCGCAGCGCCCAGCTCTTCTCCACGTTCGCGAACGTCGTCCAGGCGTCGGTCCACTTGGTGGCGTTGGCCTGGCAGTACACGCTGGCGTAGGTCGCGAACGACTCGTTCAGCCACAGGTCGTCCCACCAGCGCATGGTGACCAGGTCACCGAACCACATGTGCGCCATCTCGTGCAGGATCGTCTCGGCGCGGCGCTCGTAACGGGCGTCGGTGACCCTCGAACGGAAGACGTAGTCCTCCAGGAACGTGACCGCGCCCGCGTTCTCCATGGCGCCCGCGTTGAACTCGGGCACGAACAGCTGGTCGTACTTGCCGAACGGGTAGCGCAGGTCGAACAGGCCGTGGAAGAAGTCGAAGCCCTGCTTGGTGACCTCGAACAGGGCGTCGGAGTCCAGGTGCTCGGCCAGCGAGGCGCGGCAGTACAGCCCCAGCGGGATGCCGTCGTGCTCGTCGCGCACCACGTGGTACGGGCCCGCGATCAGCGCGGTGATGTAGGTGGACATCACCGGCGTGGCCGGGAAGTGCCAGCGCACCCGCTCCTCGCCCGCGGCCTCGCGCTCCACGTCGGGCGCGCTGTTGGACACGACCTCCCACGAGGGGGGAGCGAACACCGTCAGCTCGAAGGTCGCCTTCAGGTCGGGCTGGTCGAAGCACGCGAACATGCGGTGCGCGTCGGCCGTCTCGAACTGGGTGTACAGGTACACCGAGTCGTCGACCGGGTCCACGAACCGGTGCAGGCCCTCTCCGGTGCGCATGTACACGGCGTCGGCGACGACCGTCAGCTCGTTGTCCGCGGCCACCTCGGGGAGGACGAGGCGCTCGCCGTCGAACAGCTCGGCCGCGTCCAGCTCGGCTCCGTTCAGCGTCGCCGTGCGGATCGCGGGGGCGGCCAGCTCGACGAACGTCCGCGCCCCGGGCTCCGAGCTGGAGAACCGGATCACGGTGGTGGACCTGAAGGTCTCGGCACCGGTGGTCAGGTCCAGCTCCACGGCGTAGGAGTCGACGCTGAGAATCCGCGCACGCTCACGAGCCTCGTCCCGTGTCAGGTTCCCTGCCACGCCACGCTCCCTCCACGGCCGCCGTCGTCGCCGGCCGGATCATTGCCGACCACGGCGAGTCCGCCGCCTGGGGTGGAGCGTCGTCGGGGCCGGAGGTCGTCTTCCACTCGACCCGATCCTGCCACGCGCCGGGACGGAATGCGCAACCGATAACCGGGGTTGCACTCCTACGACGTGAAGTGTGCACACCTTTTCGCGATCCGAGGAGCAGCGATGACGCAGACCTTCGACCCCGGTGACGGGCAGGAGACCGTCCACGCGGACATGTGGTTCGACCCCGCCTGCCCGTGGGCCTGGATCACCTCGCGCTGGCTCGTCGAGGTGGAGAGGGTCCGGCCGGTCCGTGTGCGCTGGCACGTGATGAGCCTGGGCGTGCTCAACGAGGGACGCGACCTGCCCGAGGACTACCGCGCGAGCATCGACGGGTCCTGGGAGGCGGTGCGGGTGTGCGTCGCCGCCGAACAGCGCTTCGGCCCCGAGGTCCTGGGCGGCCTGTACACGGCCCTGGGCACCCGCTTCCACAACAGCGGCGAACCGCGCACCACGGACACGATCCGCGCGGCGCTGGCCGAGGCCGGACTGCCCGAGGACCTGGCCGAGGCGGGTGCGTCCACCGACTACGACCAGGCCCTGCGCGCCTCGCACGCCGAGGCGATGAAGCTGGTCGGCGAGGACGTGGGCACCCCCGTGGTCCAGGTCGCCGACACCGCCTTCTTCGGACCGGTCGTCACGCCGATCCCGCGCGGCGAGGCTGCCGGCAGGCTCTGGGACGGCGTGCTCCTGGTCGCCGGGACCGACGGGTTCTTCGAACTCAAGCGGACCCGCACCCGGGACCCCGTCTTCGACTGACCCGCGTCCGCCGGGCCCCGGCCCGGCGGGGCGGACGGCCGCGCCGCGCCCGCGGGGGTGCACACTGGAGGCGAACACCGGCGGCGGGCCCCCCGCCCGCCGCGACGAACGCGAAGGGGGCGGGGGACCGTGTCCGGACCCGACGACGAGCGCAGGGTCGACTTCCTCGACGACCTCGACATCCTGCCCGACACCACCGGCGACGAGAGGGGCCCCGGCTGGGGCGACTCCGACGACGACTCCACCGCGCGCCTCCTCGCGGAGCGCCCACCGCACTGGGACTGATCCGGCGGGCGACCGGTCCCGCGGTCGGTCCCCGGACAGGTCCGGGGACCCGTACCGGGGCCGGTCCGGTGCCTTCCACGGGGGCCGCGCAGGATCCCCGGTATCGGGGAAAGCACCGGCCCGGAGCCCCGGGCTGGCCAACCCGAATCGCGTTCTGCGACAGTGGGGCCATGCGATCCCTCTACATCGACGGCGCCTGGCGCGACTCCGCCTCCAGCGAGGCACTGGACGTGGTCAACCCGGCGACCGAGCAGGTCATCGACACCGTTCCGGCCGGGGCCGCCGAGGACGTCGACGCCGCGGTCGCGGCGGCAGCGGCGGCCCTGCCCGCCTGGTCCGCCCTCACGCCCGGGCAGCGCGTCACCCACCTGGCCAAGGCCCTGGAGCTGTTCAACGCCCGCATCGACGACATCGCCGCGGAGCTCACCCGGGACATGGGCGCCCCCGCGGTGTTCGCACGCAAGGTCCAGGCGGGCCTGCCCGCCCTCATGTTCCAGACCTACATCGACCTGGTCGAGGAGAGCGGCGAGCGCTACTTCGGCGGCGAGCGGGTGGGCAACTCGCTCATCGTGCGCGAGCCCGTCGGCGTGGTCGGCGCCATCACCCCGTGGAACTACCCGCTCCACCAGATCGTGCTCAAGGTCGTCCCCGCCCTCCTGGCGGGCAACACCGTCGTCCTCAAGCCCAGCGAGGTCGCCCCGCTCAGCGCCTACGCCCTCACCGAGGTGTTCCACGAGGCGGGCCTGCCCGCGGGCGTGTTCAACCTGGTGTCGGGCACCGGCCCGGTCGTGGGCGAGGCCATCGCCGCCCACCCCCGCGTGGACATGGTGTCCTTCACCGGCTCCACGCGCGCCGGGACCCGGGTCAGCCAGGTCGCCGCGGAGACCGTCAAGAAGGTCGCCCTGGAGCTGGGCGGCAAGTCCCCCAACGTCATCCTGCCCGACGCCGACCTGGTCAAGGCGGTCAAGCGCGGCGTCGCCGACGTCATGCGCAACACCGGGCAGAGCTGCAACGCGCTCACCCGCATGCTGGTGCACCGCGACTCCTACGAGGAGGCCGTCGCCCTGGCCGCCGAGTCCGCGGCCAAGTACGCGCCCGGCGACCCCGCGGACGAGGCCACCCGCATGGGCCCGCTGGTCTCCGCCGACCAGCTGGAGCGGGTCCGCTCCTACCTCGCGCTCGGAGTGGAGGAGGGCGCCCGCCTGGTCACCGGCGGCCCCGAACCGGTCCGGGGCCGCCCGGACGGCTACTACGTCAACCCCACGGTCTTCGCCGACGTGAGCAACGACATGCGCGTCGCCCAGGAGGAGATCTTCGGGCCCGTGCTGGTGCTGATCCCCTACGACACGGAGGAGGAGGCCGTCGCCATCGCCAACGACACCGTGTACGGGCTCAACGCCGCGGTGTGGTCCGGCGACCCCGAGCGCGGCCTGGCCGTCGCCCGGCGCCTGCGGGCCGGACAGGTGGAGGTCAACGGCGGCGCCCTCAACCCCCGCGCCCCCTTCGGCGGCTACAAGCGCTCCGGCAACGGCCGTGAGTGGGGCGCCCACGGCCTGGAGGAGTTCTGCGAGGTCAAGGCCGTCCAGCTGTGACGCCGGGCGTGCGCCGGGCCCCGCGGAGCCCGGC
>NZ_QPFC01000452.1:0-8092 GCF_003427465.1 Nocardiopsis sp. TNDT3
CGGTGGCGGCGTCGGCGCCCCCGTCCGCGTGGTCGTTGCGCGGCCACACGAAGGGGATCGCGTCCGGGGCCAGGTCCAGGGCCCGCGCGGCGGCCGCGCGGACGGCGGCCTCCAGGTGTCCGGGGGTCACTCCAGGCCCCTGTCGACCAGGCTCCGGATGATGTCGATGAGCACGTCGGGGTCGAAGGGCTTGGTGAGGTAGGCGTCCATACCAACGCGCCTGCCGCGCTGGTGGTCCGTCTCCTGGGTGCGCGCGGTGACCATGATGATGGGGCGGTCGCGGGTGCGGGCGTCGGCGCGCAGGCGCTCGACGGCCGTCCAGCCGTCCACGCGGGGCATCATGACGTCCATGGTGACCACGTGCGGGTCGATGTGCGCGGCGCGGTCGAGGCAGTCCTGGCCGTCCACGGCGGTGAACACCTCGAACCCCTCCAGTTCGAGGTTGAGGCGGATGAGTTCGCGGATGACGTCGTCGTCCTCGACGACGAGAACCCGTGTGGGTAGGGCGTTCACGGGCGCGACACTACCGCCGCCGGGCGACACGGCACCACCGGATTGCGGTCATCGCCGGGCCGGGGCGGGCGCGGCGGCGACGGGTGGACGAAGGGCGGCGCGCCCCTGCTACAGTTGTTCACGCAAGCCAGCCCCCTTAGCTCAGGGGATAGAGCAACGGCCTCCGGAGCCGTGTGCGCAGGTTCGAATCCTGCAGGGGGCACACAGGACGAACCAGCGGATTCACCCCGCTGACCAGCCAGAACGACGCCGACCGCCACGGTCGGCGTTTTTCGTTCCGCGGCACCCGGCACCACGTTTCCTGGACTTCCCCGGACACACGGTGGACGGGGCACGCGGCGGGCAGGACGTGTGACGCCACGCGGGGCGGTGGCACCGGGAGCTCCCGGTGGCACCGCCCCGCGTGTTGGGGCCGCCCGTGGTCGTCCGGCCGCCCCGGAGCGGCGGGCGGTGCCCGGTCAGGCGGGACCGGGCAGCGGCCAGGAGCCGTCCACGACCGCCTCGGGGTCCCTGCGCCGCAGGTAGTCCTGGAAGCTCGCGGCCTGTTCGGCCTTCCAGACCGCCTGTGCGGCGTGCAGGTCGTCGATGTCCATGGCCGCCAGTTCGGGGTGTGCGGCGGCGAGCTTCCAGGCCAGCCGGGCGGCGGCGAGCGCGTCCGCGGCGGCCCCGTGCGCCTGTTCGGCGTCCAGGCGCACGCCGTGGTGGGCGCACACGTCGACCAGTTTGCGCGAGCCGCGCCGGAAGGTGTCGAAGCGCTTGTCGATCACCAGCGGGTCCAGGACGCGCAGCGTCCCGTCGAAGCGCGCCCCGGCGTCGTGGCGCCGGAGTTCGGCGGAGAGCAGGCCCAGGTCGTAGGGGGCGTTGTAGACCACCACCGGCACTCCGTCCGCGGCGGCCTTCTCCAGGGCGGCGCCGATCTCGGGCACCGCCTCGGCGGCGGGGCGGCCGTGCTCGCGGGCGTGCTCGGTGGTGATGTGGTGGATGTCGGTGGCTTCCTGGGGGATGTCGATCCCGGGGTCGATGAGCCAGGTGGTGACCTCCTTGGTGCGGGCCGCGGGGTCGATGCGCCACAGGGCGGCGGTGACGATCCGGTCGTTGGCCAGGTCCAGGCCGGTGGACTCGGTGTCGAACGCGGCCATGGGCCGGGTGTGCCAGGTCATGGGGACCTTTCCGGGTCGGGATGTGCCCATAGGTACCCGCTCCGGCGCGTGTTGTGCCGGAGCGGGCGGACTTTCGCGGGCACGATCCCGTCCGGCGGCGGTGCCGGCGCGGGGCCGCGTCGAGCGGTCCCCCGTCCTGCGCGTGCCCGCACGGCCCTGCCCGGGAGGCGTTGTCCACAGGCGCGGACGGCCTCTGGTGCGGCGGGCGCGCGTGCCCTAACTTCGAGGCATGAAGTTCCTGGTACGCGAACGCGTTTTCGACATCGGTGACGACTACTGGGTGACCGACGAGGCGGGTGAGAAGGTCTTCCTCGTGGACGGCAAGGCGCTGCGGCTGCGCACGACCTTCGAGCTCAAGGACACCGGCGGCACCGTCCTCGCCGTCATCCGCAAGAAGCTGTTCAGACTGCGCGACCAGATGAGGGTCGAGCGGGAGGGCGGCGCCACCGCCACCGTGCGCAAGCGCCTGGTCAACCCGCTGCGCGACAAGCTCGTGGTGGAGGTGGAGGGCGCGCCGGACTGGGAGGTGACCGGGGACTTCCTCGGCAAGGAGTACGTGATCAGCGACGAGCACGGCACCGTCGCGCACGTGTCCCGCAAGTGGTTCCGCGTCCTGGACACCTACGCGGTGGACGTGAACACCCACCGCACCGACCTCGCCGGGGACCCCGCCCTGGTGATCAGCGTGGCGGTGGCCGTGGACACCCTCACCCGCGACGAGGACGAGGAGGGACCGGGGGACTGAGCCGGGGCACGCGCGGCGGCGCCCCGGCCCCTCCCCCGGGTCAGGCGTCGCGCCGGCGGAACAGCCACACCGCCGCCGCCCACACCAGCACCACCCAGGCCGCCATGACCGCGCCGCCCTGGAGGGCGGACAGGTCGGTCCGGTTGGGTCCTCCGAGCAGGAACATCTGGACCCCCGCGCGGTCGGGCAGGTAGTCGGCCGCGTCGGTGAGCATCGAGAGGAAGAAGGACAGCGCCAGCACCGTGCTGATCAGCACGGTCAGCGGCACGATCGCGTTGCGCGCGACGACGGTCAGCCCGGCCGCGAGCAGGGCCAGCAGGACCCAGTACAGGACGGCGCCCGCCAGGGCGCCCGGCACCGGGCCGCCGGCGATGTCCGCCAGCGGGTAGCCGTGCTCCCCCAGCCCGAACTGGGTGGCGGCGAAGGCGGCGGTCACGGTCACCGCCGCGACGGGCAGTGCGGCCAGGACCACCGCCGTCGCCTTCGCGAGGAGGAGTCGGGGCCGGTCGGGCACCGCCAGCAGCGAGGTGCGCAGTTGTCCGCCGGTGTACTCGCCGCTGACCGCGAGCACGCCCAGCACCACCATTCCGGCCTGCCCGTACATGATCGCGTCGAAGCCGCTCTGTTCGGGGACGACCTCGCGCACCAGCATCCCGGGGTCGTTCTCCAGGGCCCGGCCGACCGACCAACCCGACAGCCAGGCCAGCCCGACCGTCAGGAGCGGGGTCGCCAGGCAGGTGATCCAGACCGAGACGAGAGTGCGCAACTTGTCCGCCTCGGCGCGCAGGACGCCGTTCACCGCTGGCCCCCGGTCCACTCCTCGTGGCCCCGGCCGACGAGGGCGAAGAAGGCCTCCTCCAGTGAGTCGTGTCCGGCGGTCAGCTCCGCGGGTCCGCCCTCGGCGACCAGCCGTCCCCTGTCGATGACCACCAGGTGGTCGGCGATCCTGGCCACCTCTCCCATGAGGTGGCTGGAGAGCAGGACGGTGCGCCCGCGGTCGGCGAGCCCGCGGGTGAACCCGCGAATCCACCGGATGCCCTCGGGGTCGAGCCCGTTGACCGGTTCGTCCAGCACGAGCACCTCCGGGTCGCCGAGCAGGGCCGCGGCCAGGTTGAGCCGCTGTCCCATGCCCAGCGAGAACGTGCGCACCCGCGAGCGGGCGGCGTGCGCCAGGCCGACCCACTCCAGGACCTCCTCCGCCCGGGAGGCGGGCAGACCGTTGGCCCGGGCGATCCACCCCAGGTGGGCGCGGGCCGTACGGGAAGGGTGGGCGCCGCCGACGTCGAGCTGGGCGCCGACGGTGGCTGCGGGTGTGCGCAGCGAGGTGTAGGGCACCCCGTTCACCAGGGCGCGGCCCCCGTCGGGCCGTTCCAGCCCGAGCAGTGTCCGCAGCGTGGTGGACTTTCCTGCCCCGTTAGGCCCCAGAAATCCGGTGACCTGGCCGGGGCGGGCGGTGAAGGTGAGCCCGTCCACCGCCGTGTGGGCGCCGAAGCGCCTGGTGAGTCCGCGTATCTCGATCATGGCGACCATCGTGGGGCCCGGGGGCGGACCGGCGCGTCGGCCCGGAGTGGACAGTCGCACCGTCAACCCCGGGGGACGTCCGAGGCGGGCGCACGTGTTACCGGTGGGGCCGGGCGGCCGGGTCAGTCGCGGCGTGCGGCCCGGACCAGGCCGGTCTCGTAGGCGAAGACCACCAGTTGCGCGCGGTCGCGGGCGTCGAGTTTGGTGAGCAGGCGGCTCACGTAGGTCTTGACGGTGGCGCGGCTCAGGACGAGGCGGTCGGCGATCTCGGCGTTGGACAGCCCCCCGCCGACCAGGGCGGCGACCTCGCGCTCGCGCGGGGTCAGCGGGACGTCGGCCCACCCGTCCGACTCGGGTTGCCTGGACCGGACCACCTCGGCGATCAGGCGGCCGGTGACCTCGGGGGCCAGGAGCGCCTGGCCGTCGGCGACCACGCGGACGGCGCGCAGCAGCTCCTCGGGGGCGGTGTTCTTGAGCAGGAACCCGCTGGCCCCGGCGCGCAGCGCCCCGTACACGTACTCGTCGAGGTCGAACATGGTCAGGACGACCACGCGGGTAGCGGTGGTCCGCGCGCAGATTTGGCGGGTGGCGGCCAGCCCGTCGAGTCCGGGCATGCGCACGTCCATGAGGACGAGGTCGGGCCGGGTGCGCACGACCAGGTCGACCGCCTCGTGCCCGGTGCGCGCCTCGCCGACCACGGTGAGGCCGGGGTCACTGTCCATGAGCATGCGCAGCGAACCGCGCAGCAGGTCCTGGTCGTCGGCGACCACGATCCGCACCGGCGCCGCCTCACCCATGTCTGTCCCCCTGCCCTCGGACGGATACCGGGGCGCGTCGCCGCGGCGGCGCGCGGGCCCCGGGACACAGTCTGGCGGACTCCGCTCGCGGGTGGGTTCCCGTGTTCCGCCGCCTGTCGGCGCACGGGTGTCACCCGACGCTCAGACACTGTCCAGCACACAAATGTCACCCGGCACCCAAGGAGTCGTCAGTCACACGTAACTCCTTCGGTACACAGGTTCCGCGAAGCGCACGGGCACCGTCCGGCACACGGGCGCGCCGCGCGTTCCCGGTGGACGGGCCTTGGAACGCGGCTCGCCGTGTGCGACGGGGCGCTGGCAGTCGCCGCACGGCCTCACCCGGGCCCGGGTCCGAAGGGGATGTGCGCGCGGAGGCGGTGACCGCCGCCGGGGAGGGGCCCGGCGGAGAGGGTGCCGCCGTGCGCGGCGACACGCTCCGCCATCCCGGCCAGGCCGGTTCCGCTGCCCGGTACGGGAACGCGGCCGGGCGCGGGCCCGGTGTCGATGACCTCCACCTCCACGGCGGCGGCGCCGCCCAGGACGGTGACCTCGCAGGCGGAGCCGGGCGCGTGCCGGATGGCGTTGGTGAGCGCCTCCTGGACCACGCGGTGGACGCTGTCCGCCACGGCCGGGGGCAGCGCCCCGGCCCCTTCCGTCCGCAGGCGGCAGGTGATCCCCGTGCTCTCCGCGGTGGCGACGAGGGCCTCCAGGTCGGCCGGTCCCGGCCGCGGTCCCAGGGGCGCGTCGTGGTCGCCGCGCAGGGACACCAGAACCCCGCGGAGTTCGTCCGAGGCCTGGCGGCTGGCGGCCTCGATGTCGGCCAGGGCCGCCCGCAGGTCCTCGGCGTCCCCTCCCGTGTAGCGGGCCACCCCGGCGCGCATGCCGACCGCGCCCAGGGTGTGGGACACCACGTCGTGCACCTCGCGGGCCACCCGCAGCCGCTCCCGGACCCGGGCCTCGCGCGCCACCGCGGCGACCGCGCGCGCCTCCTGGACGCTGCGTTCCCGGACTGAGCGGCCCAGCAGCCAGGACAGGCCGAGGAGCACCGAGCCGACGCCGAGGTCGCGGAGCACTCCGTCCAGGGCCGCGCCGTTGGTTCCGAAGGCCACGATAGCCAGGACGCCCGCCAGCAGATACAACCCGTGCCGCGGCCGGGTGGGGCCGCGTTCGGCGGTCAGCGCGAGCGGGTACAGCGCCCACGCGGCGGCGGCCAGGGGCATCTGGCCCCATCCCGCGACGGTGGCCGCCAGACCGGCGGCGAGCACCGCGCCGAAGGAGGCGGCGGGCCATCTCCAGCGCAGCACGATCCCGGCCGCGACGACGGCGCACAGGACCGGGCGCACCCAGTCCAGCGGCTGGGCGCCCAGGGTGTGCGGGTCGGGCAGGCCTCCGGAGAGCAGCAGGTGGAGGAGGGCCACGGCGGTGTCCACCGCGAACCTGCGGCGCGTGGGACCGGGCCGGGCGTCCAACGCCGTCCAGTGTCGGGACGGCGCGGGGGCGGACGCACCGGTCGGCGGGGGGTCGGTCGCTGTGGTCACCGGTCGGGCTCCGTTCCGGAGGCGGGTGGGGGTTCCCCGTCCACGATGGCAGTGTCCGGCGGGTCCGTCGACGCGCTCGCGCGGTCGGCGGCGGCCGCGGGGCGGAGAGGGTGGCTGGCTGTAGTGCCCGGGGTGTCCGCGATGGGCCAGACTGTCGTTGGTCGACGGGCGAGAGGAAGGGACGGCGGGCATGGGTGCGGTCTGGAGGCGGGCGCTGCGGGCCAGCACGTACCTGCTGGTGGTTCTGGGTTCGGGTCTGGTGACGCTGGCGATGCTGCCGCTGACCCTGGCCGTGGCGCTGACCATCCCGATCGGGGGCCTGGGATTCGTGCTGCTCCCGCGCTGGGTGGGGCTGCTGGGCCGGTGGGCCTCCTGGCACCAGGGGTGGGCCTCCCGTTTCCTGGGCGTGCCGGTCCCGCGCGTGGGCGGGCGGGAGGCGTCCGGTTTCCGGGAGCTGTGGGGTCGGCCGTCCACCCGCCGCGTCCTGCTGTGGCTGCCCGTGTTCGCGCCCGCCAGCATCGTGCTGGGGCTCGTGGGGCTGCTGGCCCTCGCGATGCCGCTGAGTGCGCCGCAGTACCTGTTCTGGTGGGCGGTCCCGGGGGAGGAGCCGTTGCAGCTCCTGTGGCTCCCGGTGCTGGACTGGGGCACCGCTCTGGTCACCGGGGCCGCCTACGCGGTGATCGGGTGCGCGCTGGGCCTGGGCGCGGCCGTCCCTGCGGCCCGGGCCCACGCCCGCATGACCCTGGCGCTGCTGGCCCCCACCGAGGCGGAGCTGCTGGCGGCCCGGGTGGACGAGCTGAGCCGCACGCGCGCCGACGTGGTGGACGCGCACGGCGCGGAGCTGCGCCGGATCGAGCGCGACCTGCACGACGGCACCCAGGCGCGGCTGGTGGCGATCGCGATGCAGCTGGGTGTGGCGAGGGAGGCTGTGGAGAACCCGGCCGTGGCCGCGCTGCTCCGAAACGCCCACGAGGGCGCCGAGGAGGCGATGGCCGAGCTGCGCGAGGTGATCCAGGGCATCTACCCGCCGATCCTGGCCGACCGGGGACTGTCCGGGGCGCTGACCGCGCTGGCCGCCCGCACCACCGTTCCCACCCGCCTGGACGTGGGTGAGCTGGGCGCGCTCCCGGTGGCGGTGGAGACCGCGGCCTACTTCGTGGTCACCGAGTCGGTCACCAACGCGGTCAAGCACAGCGGGGCCGAGGAGATCTCCGTGCGCCTGGGACGGGAGGACGGCGTGCTGCGGGTGACGGTGCGCGACGACGGCTCGGGCGGGGTGGACGAGGAGCGCGGCAGCGGCGTGCGGGGACTGCGCCGCCGGGTGGCCGCCCTGGACGGTACGGTACGCGTGGACAGCCCGGCGGGCGGGCCGACCGTGATCGACGTGGAGATGCCGTGCGGATCGTGATCGCCGAGGACAACGTGCTGCTGTCGGCGGGGCTGGAGCTGCTGCTCTCCACCAGGGGCTTCGAGGTGGCCGAGGTGGCCGCGGACGCGGCGGCCTTCGCCGACGCCGTGGACCGCCACCGGCCCGACCTGGCCATCGTGGACGTGCGGCTGCCGCCGAACTTCCGTGACGAGGGCATCCACGCGGCGATCGGTGCCCGCCGCAGGCACGAGGCGCTGCCGGTGCTGGTGCTCTCGCAGTACGTGGAGAGGGACTACGCCGGGGAGCTGCTGGCCGACGGCCGCGGCGGGGTGGGCTACCTGCTCAAGGACCGGGTGGGCCGGGTCAGCGAGTTCGTGGACGCGCTGCGGCGGGTGGCCGGGGGCGGCACGGTGATGGACCCGGCGGTGGTGCAGCAGCTGCTGGCCCGC
>NZ_QPFC01000453.1:0-4153 GCF_003427465.1 Nocardiopsis sp. TNDT3
CGGTGCCAGAGCGTCCCGCGTCCTGTGGACAACCAGCCGTCCCCTCGAAGACGCGGCAGCCCGCCCGGGCCCCTGCCCGTTTCTGTTTTCGCTGGTGGGACAATTTCCGCATGACGAAGACAATCCCCTCAGAGCTTCTGGCCGCGGCGGAGGCCGCGAAGGGTTTCATGCCCACGGACGAGGGCGCCGCCCTCTTCGAGACCGCCGTCGCCTACGCCCAGGTCGGGCCGATCGTGGAGATCGGCACCTACTGCGGCAAGTCCACGATCTTCCTCGGCGCGGCCGCCCGCGCCACCGGGGCCAAGGTCCTCACTGTCGACCACCACCGGGGCTCGGAGGAGCACCAGGAGGGCTGGGAGTACCACGACGCGTCCCTGGTGGACGAGGCGACCGGCAGGTTCGACACCCTTCCGCACTTCCGGCGCACGATCACCGAAGCGGGCCTGGACGAGGAGGTCATCGCGCTCGTGGGCCGGTCCACCGATGTCGCGGCTGTCTGGGGTACCCCGCTCGGCATGGTCTTCATCGACGGCGGCCACAGCGAGGAGGCCGCCCAGAACGACTACGATGGTTGGAGTCCCCACGTCGCCCCCGGCGGGGCCCTCGTCATCCACGACGTGTTCCCCGACCCCGAGGACGGCGGCCGACCGCCCTACAACATCTACCGGAAGGCCCTCGACTCGGGGGAGTTCAAGGAGATGCGCGCGGTGGGCTCCCTGCGGGTGCTCGAACGCATCCGGGGGAAGTGAGCGGGCTAACAGTCTTTCCGATACACAGCTGCCCAGGGTAAGCCTTGGGTAAGAAGTGACAGTACGCTTACCTGCTCGGACTTGACATGGTTACGGGCGGGTATCGTGGCCTGGAGGGCTGAGCGATGGCGGCGTTATTCCCCGAATTACCGCTTCGGTCCTGACTCGAACTGAACGATCCGGGGCACTTGCGCGTCAAACATCAGGACGGCACGGTGCCGGACGTGATTTGCCATGGGGGCGGGGAACTGAGCGAGAGCACACACGGCGAAAGCGGGGC
Organism: Nocardiopsis sp. TNDT3; assembly: GCF_003427465.1. NCBI lineage: Bacteria > Bacillati > Actinomycetota > Actinomycetes > Streptosporangiales > Nocardiopsidaceae > Nocardiopsis > Nocardiopsis sp. TNDT3. The sequence goes on from NZ_QPFC01000453.1 coordinate 1,030, forward strand.
GGACGGACAGCGTCCCGGGAAGGACACGCCGGACACCAGGAACACCTCTGCCGAAGAGCTGTCCAACAAGCACAGTCCCGAGAGTGGAGTACCCAACATCGAGGGGGACCAATCCACTCATGACACTCCTGGAGGAGAAGAAAGCGTAGGAGAACAGCCCGAACCGGAGTTCATCAACCCGGTCACCTTCAAGACCAGCGGTACCTTCCTCCGTGACAAGGTCGCCCAGAACCTCGCGGAACAGGGCTTCGGTTCCGACGACACCGGCGACGACGCTGCGGAGGACTCCGGCGTTCCCGCCGACGCGCACGGCACCGATGCGGTCCACACCTCTCCCGCGGCCGGCTCCCCCGCCTCAGCCGGCAGCACGGGCACGGAGGAGTCCGACACGCGCGAGGACGGGGGTCGGGGGGACGGACGGTCCTCCCAGGCCGCCCCGCCCTTCGCGGCCGACGACACGTCCGTCGACCAGGACGGTACGGCCGGCGCCGACGAGCCCCCATCGCCGGTGTCCGACCGGACCGAGCCCATCTCGCTCGACTCCGTCCGCGCCGCCGCCTCCGCGGAGGCGGCGGAGACGTCCGACGACGCCTCCGGCAACGCCGGTGCCGAAGAGGGCGGGACAGACCTCTGGAGCCCGCGCGGGCAGGAGCGCACGGGAGTTCCCAAGAGCCCCGTGGCCGGAACCGTGACCGACGTCCAGGACTTCGAGGACGGGTCCGCCGAGGCCGCCACGTCCGCTGTGCCCGCCGCACCGGACGCGGTCGCTCCGGACCGTGACGGAGAGCAGAGGATCGACGAGTCCTCCGCGGCCGAGACGGCGTCCCTGTGGCCCGAGCCGCGTCGCCTCTCCTCCTACGTGGCCGATTCGCCCTCCCGGGAGCAGGACCGGGGCGCCCGCCCCGGTTTCGCCGCGGCCGCGGCCGGAGCGGCGGGTGCCGCGGGAGCGGCCGCCGCCCACTCCGGGGCACACGGCGACCCCAGCGGTCCCGGTGACACCACCAGTTCCAGTAACTCCGGTGGACCCAGCGGTCCCACCGGCCCTGGCGGCCCCAAGGGTCCGGCTGGGCCTGGCGGTACCGGGCCCGGCGGGCCCAAGGGCCCGGGTGACCCCAAGGCACGGGGTAAGAAGAAGGGCGCCGGTCAGAAGGCCAAGAAGCCCATGTGGTGGAGGATCCTGCGGGTCTTCCTCATCGTCACCGGCGTGTTCTTCATCATCGGGTGCGGTGTCTTCGCCTTCTTCTACAGCACCGTGGAGGTTCCGGACGCGGCCAAGGCCGACGTCCTGGAGGAGGGTTCCACCTTCTACTTCGCCGACGGCGAGACCGAGTTCGCCTACCGGGGCACCCACCGGGAGATCCTGTCCTACGACGAGATGACCGCGGGCGGCGACCACGTCGTCGAGGCGGTCATCTCCGCGGAGGACCGCGGTTTCTGGACCGAGCCCGGGGTGTCCGTGAGCGGCACCGCCCGCGCGGTCTGGTCCACCGTCACCGGCCAGCAGGTCCAGGGCGGCTCCACCATCACCCAGCAGATGGTCCGCAACTACTACGAGGGCATCTCCCGGGACGTGTCCATCACCCGCAAGGTGCGGGAGATCATCATCGCCCTCAAGGTCGACCGGAGCGAGTCGAAGGAGTGGGTGATGGAGCAGTACCTCAACACCATCTACTTCGGCCGCAACGCCTACGGAGTCCAGGCCGCCTCGCAGGCGTACTACCACAAGGACGTCCAGGACCTGGAGCCCGCCGAGGCCGCGTTCCTGGCCGCCGCCATCCAGCAGCCCACCCCCTTCGGTGAGGCCGACGTGGAGACCACCCCCTCCATGGAGCGGCGCTGGGAGTACGTCGTCAACGGCATGGTCACCACGGAGGCCATCACCCAGGCCGAGGCCGACGCGATGGAGTTCCCGGCGCCCGAGCCGGAGCGGCCCAGCGAGGGCACCGACCTGAGCGGCTACAAGGGCTACATGCTCCAGGAGGCCATGAACGAGCTGGAGCGGCTCGGCTACACCGAGGACCAGATCAACCGCCAGGGCTACAGGATCGTCACCACGTTCGACCAGGACATGATGGACGCCGCCTACGCCGCGGTGGAGGAGATGGTCCCGCTCGAGAACCGGCCCGAGGGCGTCAACGTCGGTCTGACCACCGTCGACCCGGCCACGGGCGAGGTCCTGGCCTTCTACGGCGGCCACGACTACTGGGAGAACCAGTACGACAGCTCCTTCCTCGGCGCCGCGCAGACCGGTTCGGCGTTCAAGCCCTACGTGCTCGCCACCGCCCTGGAGCAGGGCTACAGCCTCAACTCCACGGTGGACGGGCGCGGGCCGCGCACCATCGCGGGCTCGCGCATCCAGAACGCGGGCAACTCGCCGGGCGGCATCATGACGCTCACGCAGGCCACCCAGGTCTCCAACAACCTCGGTTTCATCGAGCTGGCCCAGGAGGTCGGTTTCGAGAACGTCCGCGACACCGTCTACGCCGCCGGGTGGCCCGAGGGGAGTGTGCCCGACAGCCAGCTGGTTCCGGTCATGCCGCTGGGCGCCTCCAGCGCCCGCACGGTCGACCAGGCCAGCGGGTACGCCACCTTCGCCAACGGCGGCGTCCACGTCGAGACGCACGTGGTGCGGGAGATCATCGACTCCGAGGGCGAGAACGTGCGCCCGGAGGTGGAGAGCAACAGGGCTCTGGAGGAGGAGACCGCGGCCGACGTCACCCACGCCCTCCAGCAAGTGGTCAACGGCGGTACCGGTACCGGGGCGCGGCTGGCCAACCACCCCACCGCGGGCAAGACCGGTACCACCGACGGCAGCGTCGCCGCCTGGTTCGTCGGTTACACCCCGCAGCTGTCCACGGCGGTGGGGATCTACAGCGGCAACAACGAGGGCTTCAGTATCCCCGGATACGGCTCTCTGTCGGGCGGTACGCTCCCGGCGTCGCTGTGGAACCGGTACATGAGCACCGCGATGGAGGGTTACGAGCCCGGTTCGTTCCCGAGCCCGGCCTTCAGCGGCACCACCGAGAACTGGGCTCCGGACGTGTCCACCGAGCAGCCCCAGCAGCCGCAGCAGCCGGAGGCGCCCGCGGAGCCGGAGACGCCGGTGGAGCCGGAGGTGCCCACC
>NZ_QPFC01000454.1:0-5901 GCF_003427465.1 Nocardiopsis sp. TNDT3
CCGCGCGGCCTCCCCGGCGCCCCGGGCCACACCCTCCACCGCGTTCCCGGCTCCGCGGGCCACACCCTCCACGGCGCTCCCGGCTCCCCGGCCCACGTCTTCCACCGCGCCGCCCGCGCCCCGGCCCAGGGCTCCCACGGCCTGCCCCGCACCGCCCGCCACCTGGTCGAGCGAGGACTCCACCCCCCGGGTCACGTGCTCCAGGATCTGCGGGTTGGTGTCGATGGTCTGCAGGACCCGCGTGATGATCTCCCGGACGTTGTCGAGCTGGACCTTGAGCAGGGCCTGGGCCTCGACCCCCTTGAGGGTGAGGCTGACGCGGCCGAGTTCGACGTCCGCGCCCACCTTGAGCTTGAGCAGGTCCAGCACCTCGGCCTGGAGGGAGACGGAGGCCCGCAGGTTCTCGACCTCCAGTCCGATCTCGTCGACCTTGACCACCGGGACGTCGAGGAGCACGTCCGGGTCCTCGACCCCGGGGGCGCGGACCGGGCGTCCGGCCCCTGGGACGCGGCCGGTGTGCTCGACGCCCGGCTCGGAGGCCCGGGGCTCGGTGGCTTCGGGTTCGGGGACCTGAGGCTCGGCGGCTTCGGCTTCGGGGGCCTTGGGCGCGGCCGCCGGCCGCTTGGCCCGCGCGGGCCCCGCCACGGCCTCCCGTTCGCTGGGCGCGACGTCCCCCCGGGCCTTGCCGCCTCCGCCCTTGGCGGACCGGCCCGTGCTTCCTCCGCTGTCCTGAGTACTCCGTTTCACCTTCTGCGCACCCTTCTGAACGGTCCGGACACGCCCCGGGGTCCCCGCCTCCCGGCGACGGCCCGCGCCGTCGGCCGTGTCGCGGACACCCGACCGCCCGTCCGATTTATTGCCGTTTGAGAGTTATGCGTGCATGTTCGCCCCATGTACCCCCGGCCGCCCTTCCAAAACGGTTCTCCCTGTTCAGGGCACCTTCGAGCCATCCCGAGCAGGCATCCGCCCCGCCTCCGCCGCCCGCCCCGCTGCCGGAACCGGTACGTCGGCGGGCCCGGGCGGGAGGCGCCCCCACCTGACCAGCTGCCGGGCGGGCACCGGCCGGTCCGGGCGCGGGGCCGTCCGGGCGTGGAAGGCGTGGGTTCGGCGTGGAAAGCGGTGGGGCCGCGGGGAAGGCGTGGAGTTCGCGTGGAAGAGGCTGGGTCTGCGTGGAAGATGCGGGTTTTGCGTGGAAGCGCGGGGACGTCAGCCGGTGAACCACAGGATCAGTTCGCCGGAGTAGACCAGGACGAAGGCCGTAGCCACCACGGCCGCGGTCCCCGCGGCGAGCCCGAGGGAGCGCGGGCGCGGGGCGGGGCAGCGCCGGACCGCGGCCCATCCGAGGAACGCGGCGCCCGCGGCGATGGAGCAGGACCAGTAGACCGGGGACGTGGTGTCCGCGATGTAGAGGAGTCCGTACACCCCCTCGCCGACGAGCACGCCGCTCATGGCGCCCGCAGCCAGCGGGGCGAGGCGGGACCGCGTGCGCAGCGCGTTACCGCCCCAGCCGAGGACCGGCCCCACCAGGGCGGCGGCAGTCAGCCAGAAGAACGTCCCCCCTGGCGAGGCGGAGAATCCGCGCAGGACGGAAGCGATGTCGTAGCCGAGGACCATCGCCGCCAGCGACAGCGCGCACGCGATCGCCGAGACCCAGGGGCGCGGGGAGAGCATGCCGAGAAGGAAGGCGACCAGGCTCCAGCTCCCGGCCGAGTTCGCCAGCGGGGCCAGGCCGTGGGGGAGCAGTCCCTGCGCGTAGGAGGTCAGGAACCCCGTGAGGAGCCCCGCGCCGACGGCCGCGCCCAGAGGGGTCAGCAGGGCGCTCGGGGAGGCGGGTGCGGTCGCGGTCGCGGGCTTCTCCGTGTCTGCGGCCATGGTCTCTTCCGTTCCGTCGTCGCGTGCTCGCCACACGCGGGGCTGCCTGTCCTCACCGGGTTAACGCCGTGCTCCGCTCCCCCGGTTCACCGCTGGGAGATCCGCCAACGGGCGACACCCGGTCCCGCTCCCCCACCGTTCTTCGGACTCCTCGTCGGGCTCAGACCATGCCGCCGTTGGCGTAGAGGATCTGGCCGTTGACCCAGCGGCCGGGCCCGGCGAGGAAGGAGACCACCTCGGCGATGTCCTCGGGGGCGCCGAGGCGCCCGAAGGGGTTCATCCCGGCCAGCCGCTCCACCTGCTCCTCGCTCTTGTCCGCCAGGAACAGGTCCGTGGCGGTGGGCCCGGGGGCGACGGCGTTCACCGTCACGTCCCGGCCCCGCAGCTCCTTGGCCAGTACCGGGCTGATCGCGTCCACGGCGCCCTTGGAGGCGGCGTAGGCCGCGTAGGTCGGCAGGGCGAGCTTGCCGACCGAGGTGGAGACGTTGACGATCGCCCCGCCCCGGCGGACCCTCCTGGCCGCCTGCTGGTTGACCACGAAGGTGCCACGGATGTTGGTCCGGTGCATGCGGTCGAGGTCGGCCAGATCGAAATCGGCCACGGTGTCCAGGAGCATGATCCCGGCGGAGTTGACCACGACGTCCACGCCGCCGAACCGCTCCTCGACCGCGTCGAAGGCCGCGCGCACGGCGTCCTCGTCGGCGACGTCGGCCCGGATCGCGACGGCGCCGCCGCCCGCGTCGGTGACCGCGGCGACGGCGGCCTCCGCCGCGGGGGTGTCGCCCGCGTACACGATCGCGACGTCCTGGCCGTCGGCGGCGAGGCGTTCGGCCACCGCCCGTCCGATACCGCGCGATCCGCCGGTCACCAGCGCCACACGCTGTTCGGTGCTGCTCATGATCGTCCTCCCGTCGGGGCGGCCTTCCGCCCACCTTTGATAGCGCCGATAACACTAGTTCTTGATCGACGATAACACAAAGGTGATACCAGAATCCCGTTATCATCGATACATGGCTTCTCGCAGCGACAACCGGCAGAAGGTCATCGAGGCCGCCGCAGACCTTCTCAGGAACCACGGGCGTACCGCGGTCACCACGCGAGCCGTCAGCACCGCGGCCGAGGTGCAGCCCCCGACGATCTACCGCCTGTTCGGGGACATGGACGGCCTGCTCAACGCCGTGGCCGCGGACGGTTTCACCCGTTACCTGGCGCGCAAGGCGGCCCAGCCCGCCTCGTCCGACCCGGTGGAGGACCTGCGGGGCGGCTGGGACCTGCACGTCGGGTTCGGTGTGGAGAACCCGGCCCACTACCTGCTGATGTACGGCGACCCCGCGCCGGGCGGGAGCGGTGAGACCGCACGGGAGGCCCGGCGCGTCCTGCTCACGCTGGTGCACCGGGTCGCGGAGGCCGGCCGGCTCGTGGTCGGTGTCGAACAGGCGGCGGACATGGTGCACGCCGCGGGCATGGGCGTCACCCTCAGCCTGATCAGGGCGGGCTCCGACCGGCCCGACCTGTCGCTGTCCGTCAGGACGCGCGAGGCGGTCCTCACGGCGATCACGTCCGCTCCCGGCGCCGACACCGGCGTGGCGGCCGGTACCGGCCCCGGAGCCGACCGGGACCGCGAACCCGCGCGGCGGGCGATCGCCCTGCGCTCGGTCCTGGACCGGTCGCGGGCGGAGTTCAGCCACGGCGAGCGCATCCTGCTGGGCGAACTCCTCACCCGCCTGGCCGACGCGGAACCGGGGTCCCGTGACCTCTGACCCGCCCGGTCCCCCAGCCGACGGCGGCGGCACCGCGCAGGACACGGAAGCGGAACAACGGCGACGGCATGGCAACCGGCGGCACGTGTCGCGCGTGGAAGGAGAGGACACCGTGCGTGCCAGGTCCGGGAGCGCTCCCAACACGTTCCGTGACCACGGGACGCGTTCCCGGCTCCCGCCCGGGAGCGGAGGGCTCGACGGGGCCCACGGCCGGGACGACCGCTGTCGTCCCCGTCCGGCGCACCCCGGAGGAACGCTTCCCCGTTCTCCCGCGCCCCGCTCGTCCGCCCCTTCCCCACCAGTCCGCATTCCCCACCCGTACGAAGACTCCGGAACGGAACATCCGAGATGCCGAGAAGTCCCCAGACCCCCTCACTGCTCCTGAGAGGGGCCTGCGCCTCCACCTCCGCCCTCCTGGCCTTCGGGCTGCTGCCCGCCGCCCCCGCGCTGGCGGAGACCGCCGTCAACCCCGTGTCCGGCAACCAGGGCTTCCTCGTGGTCACCGAAGGCGACGCGGTCCTGGCGGGCAACGAGTCCGAGGGAGCCGTCGCGGTCGGCGGCGACCTCGTGTTCGGCGACTACAACGTGGCCGCCCACACAGCCGGTTCCCACACCGCCGAGGGGGACGAGCACCCCACCGCCCTCCTGGTGAACGGCCGGGTGGACTTCGGCGCCAGCGAGGGCGACCTCAAGGTGCTCCAGAGCGGGTACGTCAAGGTCGGCGCGGCAGCGGACGCCGACATCAGCACGACGGACCACAACGGCGCCCAGGTCAACACCGTGGTCGCCGGCCCCGAGGGCCGTGAGAGCACACCGCGGGTCTCGCTCACCGTCCGCCAGCCGCAGGAGTCCGTCACCGGCCCGGCCCTCGACGTCGCCGGGCTGTTCCCCGCCTACCGCGAGCGCTCGGCCGGACTCGCCGCGTGCGAGGGCGGGATCGTCCCGCTGCGGACGGGCGAGGGTTCCGAGGCCCTGCCGCCCTTCGAGCAGGGCGCCAACGTCACCCTGCCGCTGGCCCAAGGCACCCAGAACGTGTGGAACGTCGCCGCCGAGGACCTGGCCGCCCTGGAGGTCATCACCTTCGAGGACAAGCCCGGACCGGACGCGCCGCTCCTGGTCAACGTCGACACCTCGGGCGTGGGCGGACGGTTCGAGTGGCGCACCCCCAACATGGCCGGGATCGGGCTGGAGGAGGCCCGCTACGTGCTGTTCAACTTCGGGGAGGCCGCCTCCGTCACCTTCACCCCCGACAGCCGGACCCTGGAGGGCACCGTCTTCGCCCCCGACGCGAAGGTGAGCTGGCTGTCGCCGAGCAACATCGAGGGCAACGTCGTGGCCGCCTCCTTCGAGCACGGCTCCCTGTCGGCGGGCGTCGTCGGCAACGGTGAGCTGCACAACGGCGACTTCTCCGCAGAGCTGACTCCGTGCGGGCCCGACGGGGGCGAGACCCCCGAGGAGCCGGGAGAACCCGAGCCGACTCCCGACGGTGAGGAGCCCGGGGCCCCCGAGGAGGAGCAGCCGACCGAGGCTCCCGTCGCGGAGGAGACGCCCGGCGCGGAGCCCTCCGCGTCCCCCTCACCCGAGCAGGCGGCCGGATCGGACGGCGGTCTGGCCGTGACCGGCGCGAGCCTGTGGGGGCTGGTCGGCGCGGCGGTGGTGGCGATCGGGGCCGGTGTGGCGGCCTTCGTGTTCACCAGGCGCAGGAAGTCCGGGTCCTCCGTCTGAGGGAGGTCCGCGGGAAAGGCGGCACGGGACCGGCCGCAGGTCCGGTGACCGGGACGCCGGCGGCGGGAGCCTCGGCGGCGGTCGGCACCGTCCGCCAGAGTCCCGCACGGGGGCTCCGATCAGGGTGATCGGGGCCCCCGGCGTTCACCGGGGCTCCTCGGTGTCCGGCGCCTCCCGCCCGTCCGGCTCGGGGTACTCCTCGCGGATGCGCAGCGCCAGCTCGCTGAAGCCGCCCCGCTCCAGGACGATCACCTGTTCATGGACGAACTTCGCGCGTTCCCCGGCGTCCTCGAAGGAGTCGGCCAGCCCGCGCAGGATGGCCACCTGCACGTCGCGTTCAGCCGACTCGGGGCCTTCCTCGGCGGGCCACCAGTAGCTCTCGTACCCCTCTTCGTCGACGTCGCTGCCCGGGCCCGGGGACGGCTCGGGCCCGTCGTCCCCACCGAGGTCGAGCGGGTCGTCCAGCGGGTCGGGACCGCCGAAGGCGTCGAGGCCCCCGTCCACGGCCGGCGCCGAGGGGACCTTCGGGCGCGGGGAGGGCGAG
>NZ_QPFC01000455.1:0-2542 GCF_003427465.1 Nocardiopsis sp. TNDT3
CCCCGCCGTCCTGGCCGCCACCGCCGAGGTGCTGCGCGCCGTGCGCAAGGCCAAGTCCGAGGCCAAGCTGTCCATGCGGGCCGAGGTCGAGCACGTCAGCGTCTCGGGCAAGCGGGTCGACGCCGCGCGCGCCGCCAGCGCCGACATCGCCGCCGCGGGCCGCGCCTCCGGGATCGACTTCCGCGCCACCGACGACGCCGAGCTCACCGTCGAGGTGACCCTGCCCGAGGCCCCCGCCGAGTAGGACCACGGAGAAGCACGGAACGGGGGCGGCCCACGCGGGCCGCCCCCGTTCGCGTACCGGCGGTGCTGGACACCGGTTCATCGCCCGGAGAGCGATAGGCTCGGCCGATGTGAGTACCACATCCCTGGAAGGCGGGCGGATCCCCGTCACGGTCCACCGACTGGACCCCGGCCTCCCCCTGCCCGAGTACGCCCATCCCGGCGACGCCGGCGCGGACCTGTACACCGCCGTCGACGTCACCCTGGAGCCCGGGCAGCGGGCCACGGTCCCCACCGGCCTGGCCATCGCCCTGCCCGACGGGTACGCGGCCTTCGTGCACCCGCGCTCGGGCCTCGCGGCGCGCTGCGGGGTCACGCTCGTCAACGCGCCCGGCACGGTCGACGCCGGGTACCGCGGCGAGATCAGGGTGACCCTGATCAACACCGACAGGGACACCCCGGTGAAGCTGACCCGGGGCGACCGGATCGCGCAGCTGGTGGTCCAGCGCGTGGAACGGGCGGTGTTCGTCGAGGCCGACTCCCTCCCGGAGTCGGCGCGGGGAACGGGTGGTTTCGGTTCGACCGGGGGGCACGCCGCGCAGCGGTGACGGCGCCCCGAATCCCCGGAGTCATCCGGGACCGACGGAAGCGAAGAGGTGAAGGCGTGTTCGGACGCCGCCGCAAGAAGCGGGACGAAGAGACCGAGAGAACGGGGACGCGGGCCGCGCCCAGGCGCGAGGGCGCAGCCGGGGCGGTCTCCTTCGGCAACGAGATCGAGCCGGAGCGCTCCCGGGAGCAGCAGCCCAAGGACGCGGACCGCCACCGCTCCTCCGGGCCGTGGGACTCCACCGAGGACGCTCCCGAGGCCGAGCGGATGGACCTGGGCAGCATGCGGCTGCCCATGGAGCAGGGCACCGAGATCCAGGTGAACGTCGCCCAGGACTCCCAGGGCAAGCAGAAGATCATCGGCGTCACCCTGGTGCGGGGCAAGAGCGCCCTCCAGGTGCAGCCCTTCGCCGCGCCCAAGTCCTCCGGCCTGTGGGACGAGATGCGCGAGGAGCTGCGCGAGCAGGTCGTCAAGCAGGGCGGCAAGGCCGAGGAGCACGACGGCACCTTCGGCCCCGAGCTCAAGGCCCTGGTCCCCGTCAAGGGCCGCACGACCGAGGACGGCAAGCAGCTCGCCCAGCGGGTGCGCTTCATCGGCGTGGACGGGCCGCGCTGGGTGCTGCGCGGCGTGATCCGCGGCGAGGGCGCCTCCAAGCCCGAGGTGATGGCCGAGGTCGAGCACCTCTTCGCCAACATCGTGGTGGTGCGCGGGGACCACCCGGTGCCGCCGAGCGAGCTGCTGCCCATCACCGTGCCCAAGCAGATCCAGGAGAAGATGGCCGAGGCCGCCAAGGCGCGCGCCGCCCAGCAGGCGGCCCAGCGCGGCAACGCGGGCCGCTCTCCCAACGGCGCCGCGCCCGGCGCGCGGCCCGCGGGGAACGGCGGCCAACCGGGCGGCGCCGCGGGCGGCTCGGGAGAGTAGCGGCCTCCCGGGGCGAAGCGGGGTCCCGCACCGCCGGAGAGGCGCCGGGCAGGGCGCGCCGTCTTCCGTAGTCTGTGGCACATGACGCAGACGACGGAGAACAGCGCGCCCCGGCCGCTCCCCGAGGACTGGAACCGTGCCCTGGCGGTGGTGGCCCACCCCGACGACCTGGAGTTCGGCAGCTCCTCAGCGATCGCCCGCTGGACCGGCCAGGGCAAGGACGTGGTGGAGCTGCTGGTCACCCGGGGCGAGGCGGGCATCGACACCATCGCCCCCGAGGAGTGCGCGCCGCTGCGCATGGCCGAGCAGCGCGCCTCTGCGGCGGCGGTCGGCGCGGGCACAGTGGAGTTCCTCGACTTCCCCGACGGCACCCTGGAGTACGGGATCCCTCTGCGCGCCGCGCTGGCCGGGGCGATCCGGCGCCACCGCCCCGACGTGATCGTCTCCATCAACTTCCGCGACCACTTCGCGGGGTCGAGCTCCCTCAACCACGCCGACCACCGGGTGCTCGGCCCGGCCCTGCTGGACGCGGTCCGCGACGCGGCCAACCGGTGGGTGTTCCGCGAGCAGCTGGAGGAGGGCCTCCAGCCGTGGTCGGGCGTGCGCTTCGTGGCCTTCGGCGCCTCACCCCTGGCCACCCACTACGTCGAACTGGGCGAGGCCGACCTGGCCGCGGGCGTGGCGTCGCTGGACGCCCACGCCCTCTACCTGGCCAATTTGAAGGGGTTCGACCAGAAGTCCTTCCTGCCCCGGGCCGCCGCCCAGTTCGACGTAGTGGGTGGCCAGGGGTGA
>NZ_QPFC01000043.1:0-2397 GCF_003427465.1 Nocardiopsis sp. TNDT3
GAAGCGCTGGAGGCCGTCGGCGTCAAGGTCGGCAAGACTCCGAGCGAGACCGCTCAGCTGGCGCGCGCGCTGTTCTGACGCGTTCCGGTACCGACAACGGCTCCGCCCCGCCGCTCAGCGGTGAGGCGGAGCCGTTGTCGTGTGCGCCCCGCGCCCGCCGCCGGCGGTCAGGCGGGGCGGCGGAAGTGCCCGGCCACGCCCACGACGACGTGGGGGACGATCATCACGGCGAGGAAGATCCCCCAACCGATGAGGGCCTCGCGGCTTCCGTCCAGGACGGCGGGCAGGCCCCAGAACAGGAAGACGAAGCCCACCCAGGGCAGCACGCCCCACCAGGGCGCCGAGCGGCCCCCGCCGTCCGCGCAGGCCGGTGCGGTTCTCCCCTCCGCCCGGCGGGGCGCCGGAACCTGTGCGCTCCCGCGTCCCGAAGCGGGGGCGCGCGTGTCCGTCGCGGGCAGGTCGTCGAAGAGGGGGACCAGGTCGGAGGAGGTGACGGCGCGCACCGCCAGGGAGGCGCGCTCCTCGTGCTCGTCGACGTCCAGGCGCCCCTCCTCGAAGGCGGTGCGCAGTCTGGCCAGGGCGACGTCCCGTTCGGCGTCGGAGAGGCGGTAGGGGCGCGGGTGTTCGGGGCCTGGCATGCGGGACCGCTCCGTTCGGGCCGGGGAGCCTCGTTCCCAGGGTAGGACGGCCGGAACGAGGATCCGGTTCCGTCCTCGCGGGCAACGACACGCGCGGCCGGGATACCACGGAGCATTCCGGTCCCTGGCAGCATAAGTCGGGTGAGTACGTCAGGATCTCCCCCCGACCGCGGCCGTCCCTCCCAGCGCACGCGGTCCAGCGGTGCGGCGGAGCCCGACGCGGCCGCCGCGCCCCGACCCGTCTACGCGACCGGCGGGATCGCCGCGGCCACCGCCGCGGCGCTGGGGTTGGCCGTGATCGTCACCCTCACCATCATCGGGTGGGTGGCCGCGCCGCACGACACCTTCGGCGAGGACATCATCGACATCCTCCAGGGTGCGGTGCTGGCCTGGCTGGTGGGCCACCACGTGTCGTTCTCGGTGCCCGACGGTCAGATCGCCCTGCTGCCGTTGGGGCTGGTGCTGTTGCCGGGGCTGCTGCTGTACCGGTCGGGACGGTGGCTGGCGCGTTCCTGCGACATCCCCCGCCTGCGGTACGTGTACCGGGCGGCGTTGGCGATCGCCGGGCCGTACGCGGCGATCGCGGGCACCCTGGCCCTGCTGGCGCGGACCGAGGCGGTCGAGCCGAGTATGCCGCGCGCGCTGGTCATGGGGTTCGTGACCGCCTTCCTGGCCGGAGGGCTGGGGGTGCTGCGCCAGCTGATGCGCGACAAGGAGGTGCCCGTCCGGGACCTGCTGCGGCTGATGCCCGCCCGATCGCGCTCCCTGCTGGTGGGGATGCTCGCCTCCACGGGGACGCTCCTGCTGGGCGGGCTGGTGCTGTTCCTGGTGGCGCTGGCGATGAGCCTGCCCGAGGTCGTCGAGACGACCCGGGTGCTCGGCCCGGGCCTGGTGGGGGGCGCGCTGCTGATCGTGGTCCAGTTGGCGTACCTGCCCAACGCGGTGGTGTTCGCGCTCTGCTACGCGCTGGGCCCGGGGTTCGCGGTGGGGGCGGGGACCGTCGTCGCGCCGACGGGGGTGTCGGTGGGAGCCCTGCCGATGCTGCCGATGCTGGCCGCGCTGCCGTCGAACGGGGCCGCGCCGGTGGCCTCGCTGCTGGCGTTGGCGGTGCCGTTCGTGGCGGGTGCGGTGGGCGGTGCCCTGACCCAGCGCAGCGCCCCGGACGTGGTCAGCGAGGCCGCTCCGCTGTGGGGGTTCGTGTGCGGTGTGACCACGGGGCTGCTGTGCGCGGCGCTGGCCGCGCTGGCCGGTGGGCCGCTCGGCGACGAGAGGCTGAGCGAGGTCGGGCCGTCGGCGTGGCAGGTGGGCCTGGTGGCCGCCCTGGAGGTGGGTGTGGCCGCCGCCGTCGTGGCGTGGGTGGCGAACTGGTGGTACACGCGGGGTGAGCGCCCGGCGCGCAGGGCCCCGCGTTGGACGGCCTGGCGTGGGCGGCGCCGCGCGAAGGAGGACACGGCGTCTTCGGCGGGGGAGGTGCCCGCCGCGAGGGCCACGCCGCGCTCCGCCAAGGGCGTGACGCGCCCGGCCAAGGAGGCGGCGCGTTCGGCCAGGGACGCGGCGCGCTCCGCTGAGGAGGAACCGCGGGAACGTCCGGAGGTGGAGCTGCCCCCGGACGTGCCGGTCGGTGAGGGCCTGGCCACGGTCACCCCGCTGCGCCGCCGTGAGCAGGAGGCGCGACCGGACCCCGAAGAGGACGCCTCGCCGGAGGCCCCCGAGGACGAGGAGCCGGACGCGGACCGGGCCGCCGAGCGCGCGGAGCGCA
>NZ_QPFC01000456.1:0-3830 GCF_003427465.1 Nocardiopsis sp. TNDT3
GGGGGGGGCGCCCCCGCGGCCGGGAGCGGACGCGCCGCGAGTTCCGAGCGGCCCGAACCCAGTACCGGCCAGGGCATCTTCGGCGGACGCGCGGACACCCCGGCCCGGGGCAACCCGAACGCCAGGGCGTCGCGCTGGGGCTCACCGAGGGAGCGGCGCGAACGCCCCGCCCCCCAGCGTCCCGCCCGTCCCGCGCCCTCCGGTGAGAGCCGGGGCCGGGGCGACGGCGACGGCGGTTGGCTGACCGGGTCCGGCAAGCGCAGGGACAACGCTCCCATCACCCCCTTCTGGGGGGAGAGCGGTTCCTCCACGACGAGGGACCGCAAGCGGGACGTCCCCTTCTGGTTGAACGACGACTGACGAACAAAGGCCCGAAGCGATGCCCAACCCTCTCCCCGAACGCGCCCAGCGGGCTGTCTTCACCGGACTGATCGTCGTGCTGGTCGTCTTTGGGCTCTACCTGAGCCTCGGAGGCTTCGGGGGCGCCGAGGAGGACGGTCCCTCCTCGGCCTCCCCGGAACCCGGAACCGACCAGGAGGAGTCGCCGGGCGGACCCGGCGGCCCGGACGGGCTGTCCACCGTCGAGCCGAGCCCGATCCCGACCACCGCCGCCGAGGACGTGGACGTCCTCGACTGGTTCCCCTTCACGGAGGCGGAACTCCAGGCGGCCGGTGCGGCGGCCCGGGCCTTCGCCGAGGCCTACGGAACCATCGACTACACCCAGTCCCCCGAGTCCTACTACGCCTCGATGGAGGAGCTTGCCACCCCCGAGTTCGCCGGGGTGCTGGCCGAGACCAGCAGGGTCGGCGCCTTCTGGAGCGAGATGTCCGAGGCCGGGGCGGTCGCCGAGGGGCGGGCCCAGGTCGACTCGGTACGGACCTTCGGCGCCGACTCGGTCACCTTCGTCGTGACGGCGCAGTCCATCACCGAGACGGGGAGCGCCGAGTTCGACGAGAACCTCGGCGAGTTCGCCGTCACCGTGGTGCGCAGCGGCGGCTCCTGGAGGGTCTTCGACTTCCAGCCCGCCGACGCCGGGCAGTTCGGAGAGGAGTGACCCCGTGATCTCCCTTTTCACCCGCAGGCCCTCTGACAGGGGTGCGGCGGGCCTGTGGTTCGGCGCAGCCGTCGCCGTCACGGTCGCCCTGATGACCGTGTTCGCGATGCTGGTGATCCCCGTGATCACCAACACCACCCAGCAGATCGGCTCCATGATGGCGAACGGCCTGGTCTGCGGGCCGGACACGGATGCCGAGCAGCCGGACGCGAGCGGCTACGCCATGGACTCCATTCCGGAGAACTACCTGCGGATCTACATGGAGGTCGGGGAGGACCGCGGGATCCCGTGGAACATCCTCGCGGGTGTGGGCCAGGTCGAGTCCCACCACGGGCGCTGGGAGGGCCCGGGGATCACCGAGGGGCACAACGACTGGGGTGCGGCCGGGCCGATGCAGTTCGGTTCCCTGGACGGCTCCGCGGCGGGCAACAGCTGGGGCGGCGAGCCCGTGCAGCCGGTGGACGAGCGCCCTGAGCAGGGGTACGGCGTCGACGGAAACGACGACGGGATCGTCAGCGTCTACGACCCCGCCGACGCGATCCCGGCCGCGGCCGACTACCTGATCGCCCACGGCCTGAAGGAGGACGTCCGGCAGGCCATCTACGGCTACAACCACGCCTGGTGGTACGTGGACGACGTGCTGGAGTGGGCGCAGCAGTACGCGGAGGGGGAGTACGACACGTCGGGTCCCATCGAGACCGCGGTCGCCTGCCAGCTCGACGCGCAGGGCGCCCCGATCGGGAGCGCCCCGGACGAGCTGACCCAGGCCGTGGTCGACTGGGCCCTGGCCCAGCGCGGCAAGCCCTACGTCTGGGGCGGCGTCGGCCCGAACGGGTTCGACTGCTCCGGTCTGATGCAGAAGGCCTACGAGAGCATCGGCGTCACCATTCCGCGGATCTCCCAGGACCAGTGGGGTTTCGGCCCCGAGGTCTCCCAGGGTGAGGAACAGCCTGGCGACCTGGTGTTCTTCCATGTGAGCCGGACGGGGGAGCCCCCCGGCCCGGGGCACGTGGGCATGGTGATCGGCGACGGGCTGATGGTCGAGGCCTGGTGCACCAACTGCGGTCCGATCGCGGTGCGCGAGTACGATGACCCCAATCGTGCGGACATCATGGGTTTCACGCGTCCGCTGGAGCACCCGGACGTGCAGGCCCAGTTGGAGGCGCAGGACAGTCGTGGTTGACCAGAAGGCACCGCCCGGCAAGCAGGGGCTGCACGGGTGGAAGGCCGCCGCGGCGGTTTTCGGGTGCGGGACTCTGGCTGCCTTCGGGATCTTCGGAGTCCTCGTTGGCCTGGCCAGCCTCTTCTTCAACTTCACTTCCGACGGTATCGGAACGGAACCCGACACCTCTGCGGGAAATCCTGCCGAGCAGATCGGTGAGCCCAGGTCCTCTCTGGCTGAAGAGGAGATGAACGTCTGCCAGGAAAACCTGGATCACCTTTCCTCCATCAACACCACCCGCCAAGATGGTCGGGAGGACTACGTCGACACCGCTACCAGTGGAAGCCCAGAGATCGAGGGTGCGGAGAGAGTAGTCCGTGACGAGTGCGTCTGGACGATTATCCCGAGTTCGAATTCGGCCCCTTGGGATTTCAGGTTCTCCTATGAGGCGGTTATTGATGCCCGGGAAGGGGGAGACGTCGAGGAGATCGCTTCATCCAGGTACGAGGATTTGCGATCAGAAATCTCCGAAGAGTTGGCCGAGGTGGAATCCGAGGGAGAGGCTGGCTTCGGAGATAAGTCCTATGCGGTCTACGGAACCGGAGAACAGGGGCAGTCGGTGTACATAGCCCTCATCCAGACGAAGAGCGCTGTGTACCGGATCCGTTTCGACGAGCAGGCGGATACTTCGGTCGGATCGATATCGGAGAACGAGTTCGTGAACGAGGCGAGGAAGATCGCGAGCTTCCTTGGGCACGGGTTCGAGTACTGGATTCCGGAGTGAGGCGGCAGGGCGGAACCCATCGTCCTTCCCACGTCCACGGCACCTGGACCGTCGTGGGCATCCACGGTTCTGGACCGGTCAGGCGACTCCGGCCATGAAGTGGTGGCGGCACAGGGTCGCGTACGACTCGTTGCCGCCGATGTGCACCTGCTCGCCCTCGTAGATCATGACCCCGTCCACCACGCGCGCGTTGTGGGTGGCGCGGCCGCCGCACCAGCAGCGCGCGGACACCGGCAGGACCTCGATCTTGTCGGCGAGTTCCACCAGGCGCTTCGAGCCGGGGAACAGCTGCCCCTGGAAGTCGGTGAGGATCCCGTAGCAGTACACGTCGATCCGCATCCCGTCCACCACGCCCGCGAGCTGTCCCACCTGCTTGTAGGACAGGAACTGGGCCTCGTCGCAGATGACGTAGGGGGCCTTGCGGTCGGCGATGTCGTCGTACAGGTCCAGGTCGTCGCCCACCTCCACGGCGGGGGACTCCAGGCCCAGGCGGGACGAGATGATGCCCGCTCCGGCGCGGTCCTGCTTCGTGTACAGCACTCCTTCGCCGCCGCGTGAGTGGTGCTCCTGGAGGGCCATCGTGCTCTTGCCCGAGTTCATCGAACCTGTGAAGTACTTCAGCTCCGCCATGTCTCTTCCTGTGTCGCGGGCGCTGGCGCTGTCGACGGCTCGGGCTCGTCACCGTGTCGGGCTTCCTGCCGTGGCCAGCAGTGAACATACCAGTGACGTGCGGGACCTCCCGAACCACCGCCCGCCCGCCTTGCGCATCCCCGTTCGCCTCTTCCTCCTCCTCGCGGCCCCTCGCGTCCTCCTCGTCGGGAAGGGCCCTT
>NZ_QPFC01000457.1:0-1280 GCF_003427465.1 Nocardiopsis sp. TNDT3
CTCACCCACGTCCCCCTCGCCCTGCTGCTCGCCCTGTCCCCCGTGGTCACAGCCCCACCGGACGACGCGGCTCCCAATGACCCCGCCGCGATGGACGCCTACGTCCAGGAACGCATGGCCGCCACCAACACCCCCGGACTGGCCTACGCCGTGGTCGGCCCCGGGGGCGTCGAGCACCGGGGGACCTTCGGCGTGGACGGCGACGGCGCCCCGGTGGACGAGCACACCCCGTTCCTGTGGGGGTCGGTGGCCAAGCCCGTGACCGCCACCGCCGCACTGGTCCTTGCCGGGGAGGGGCGTCTGGACCTGGACGCCCCGGTCGAGGAGTACCTGCCGGTCTTCGCGGAGTTCGGCGCCGACCCCACCGTGCGCGACCTGCTCACTCAGACCTCGGGGCTCACCGGGCGCACCGCCGCAGCCACCAGCGACCTCTACGGCGAGGGGGCCCCGGACCTGGACGCGCGGATGGCGCGCGTCGCCGCCTCGGAGCCGGGGACCCCGGGCACGCACGAGTACAGCAGCGCGAACTACCTCGTGCTGGGCGCCGTCATGGAGGAGGTGACCGGCGACTTCCACGGGTACCTGCGCGAGAGCGTCCTGGAACCGACGGGGATGGACGGCGTCTTCGCCAGCGCGGCCCAGGCGCGGGAGGCCGGGCTGAGCCCGGGGCACCGCACGCTGTGGGGCGTGCCGGTGGCCGACGCCGACGGTGTGGACGACGAGGGAGCCGCCTACGGCTACCTGGGCGGGGACGTCACCGACCTGGCCGCGTTCGCGCGGGCGCAGGTGGCGGCGGAGCCGCCCGTGCTGGACGCCGCCGCACTGGAGGAGGCCCGCACGGGGCTGGTCCCGGTCCCCGGTTCGGCGCAGGAGTACGGCCTGGGATGGCGCGACACCGCCCTGTCCGACCTGGGTGAGCCGATCGTCTTCCACGGCGGTTCGACCCCGGGGTACGCGGCGATCGTGGTGGTGCTGCCCGAACGCGGGAGGGCGGTGGTGGTCCTCCAGAACACCTACGACATGCTGCGCGACAACGGAATCCAGGCGGTCGCCTTCGGGCTGGCCCACATGCTCGCGGGCGGGGACTCCCCCTCCTCCCCCGGCACCGACCCGCTGTACCTGGCGTCGGTGTGGACGCCCACGGCAGCCGCGGCGGCGCTGGGCGCGGGCGCCGTCGCGGCCGTGCGGGTGCGGCGGCCCCGCGGGTGGGCGACCGCGCTGTGGTCGGCGCTGGGCTGGTCGCGGTGGCCGCCGCACCCGCACGGCCGCGGCGGCGCTGG
>NZ_QPFC01000458.1:0-5624 GCF_003427465.1 Nocardiopsis sp. TNDT3
GTCAGCAGCGGCAGGGAGCCCACCAGACGGCCGCCGGAGGCGGAGCCGCCCTCGACCCGCAGCGGGAAGCGCCGGCCCACGTCGGTGCCGCGCACCACCTCCACGGCGTACTCCGCGCCCTCCGGGAGCGGGGAGGCCAGACGCACCTCGAACCGCAGGCGACCCGCGCCACGCCCCGCGGGGCTCGCCCGCACGAGGTCCACCTCCAGGGTGGGAGCCAGCGGCGACGCCACGAGCCCCAGCCGGTCGTTGACCGTGTAGTAGGGGCGCACCCGCGAACCGAACCCCTCGCCCCGCTCCACCTTCTGGTCCGGGTACCGGATGATCTTCTGGTAGCCCGCCACACCGGACAGGTGACGCCCCACGGTGCACTCGGTCCCGTCGGAGAGCACCAGGCGCAGCTCCCACTTCTCCGATTCGCCGTACCGGCCGTGCACCACGACCTCGGGGTCCACCACCGCCGTGAAACGGCCGTCACCGGCCACCGGCGCGGAGAACTCCCGCAGGGCCCCGGGAGACGTGCGCAGCCGCACCGCCAGGCGCGCGTGGGCGTCGGGCGCGTCGCGGCCCAGCACCCGGCCCTGCACGGTGATCAGCCCGTCGGCCGACTCCACGTGCTCCACCTCGGCGTGGTGCGCCGAGCGCCGCACGTGCAGCACCAGGCGGCCCTTCGCCGAACGGGAGGGCAGCACCAGGGACAGGCGCCCGACCCGTTCCGGGTCCAACGGGAAGCCGTGCTGGCGGATCTCCACGTCGTGGACCGGGGTCTCCCGGTCGCCGTCGAGCCGCAGCACCTCCCACGTGCGCGCGGCCAGCCGACCGCGCGCGGCGTCCACCACCACGTCGCCGCCGTCCGGCTCCAGCTCCACCCGCTTGCCCTCCAGGGTCAGCACCACCCGGTCGGGCGGGTCGGTGAACGACAGCACCGCGGCCCCGTCCCCGTCCACGCGCACCCGGCAGGCGGCGGCCGGTTCGGGGCGCGGCGCGGGCACCGACACCGGCGGCGGAGGCAGCTCGTGGCCGGAGAGGTCGGAGAACAGCTCCTCGTGCATCAGCATGACGTTGGCCGGGTCGAAGCGCTCGGACCCGGTCAGCGCGGCGGACGACATCCGCCGGCGCAGCTCGTCGTCGGCCATCAGCTGGGCCAGCCCGTCGGCGATCCCCGGGGCGGACCGGTTGGGCACCAGCAGCCCGTCCTCGCGGTCGCGGATGATCGACGCCGGGCCGTGCGGGCAGTCGGTGCTCACCACCGGCAGCCCCGAGCGCATGGCCTCCACGATCGTCATCCCGAACGGCTCCTCACTGGAGGTCACCGCCGCGAACGAACCCTGGGCCCAGGCCTCCTCCACGCGCGGGTGCGCGCCCATCAGCCACACGCGGTCCTGGAGCCCGAGCGAGTTGACCAGCCGGGCCAGCGCCGCACGCCGGTTGCCGCGCCCGTAGATCCGCAGCGTCCACTCGGGGAAGTCCTCGCTGACCATGGAGAAGGCCTGCACCAGGAGGTCGTGCCGCTTGCTGGGGGCCAGCCGCCCGGCGGACACGATCGTGCGGCTGTTGTGCCCGTTGGCGGTGAACGCGGGCGCGGGCACCGAGTTCGGGATGGACAGCACCCGCACCTGCGGCATCGGCATCCGCTCCCGGTACGTGCGCGCGTCGGCCTCGGTCACCGTCACGAAGGCGTCCAGGTGGGGGTAGGTCTCCTCCATCACCCGGCGCAGCGGCTCGGAGTGCTGGTCGTAGGTCAGGTGCTCCTGGCCTATCTTGACCACCCGGCTCGGAGCGGCCCGGGCGATCACCACGTTCAGCCCAGGCCGGGTGCCCACCACCACGTCGGCGTCGGTGGTGGCCAGGTACTCCTCCAGCCGGTCGTCGGTCAGACGGCTGTGTGTGGGACCGCGCGCGTCCTCCGGCGGGAAGAGCAGCGGCGGTACACCGGCCCGTTCCGATCCCTCGTACAGCGGGCGGCCGTCCGTCCCCGTGCCCTGGTCGCCGTCGTACCCGCGCACGTCCACGAGCGGACGCAGGCGCACCTGCGCGGGTACGGGCAGAACGGGCTCGGCGCGGTGCCGGAACACCGAGACGATCTCGACCTCGTGCCGGGCGGACAGCGCCGCCGCCTGGTTGGCGACGGTGCGCACGGTTCCGCCGATGCCGTACATGTCGTTGATCAGATAGGCGATCTTCACCGAACCCCCGTGTGGTCAGTGCCGACCCGTGCCCCCACGAGACGGCAGCGATGCCCGTCTTCCACACCAGAGCCCCCGCAGAGGCGGCGTGGGAACGTCCAGGGTACGAACGCTCCGCAGAGAGAAATGCCCCTTATGTCTGATAAGACCCTGGTATTTACTAATTTCTGTGGGTGTTTTGCGGAACCTTAACAAGCCGCGAAGACGCCTCGCCCGGCTCCGTGAGCGGCGCTCGTGTAAGGAGGCGCGAGCGCGAGGCGGTCGGGGAAGGCGGGTCGGAAAGGGGATGGGCGGCACCCTCAGTAGGTGCCGGTGTCCTCCCAGTAGGCCCAGGCGGCGCAGGGCGACCCGTAGGCGTCGTCGATGTGGCTGATCCCCCAGGAGATCTGCGTGGACGGGCTCTCCCGGAAACCCTCGGGCATGGAGCCGTGCCTGGCCGGGTTGAACCCGGAGATGCCGTGGTCACCGGTCTCGGTGTTGACGAACGTGTGGTCCCAGTGGGAGACGACGCTCCACAGGTTGCTCAGGCACTCCCACTCGTTCTCGGTCCAGCCGCGGTCCGCGGCCATGCCCATCGCGAGGGTCTCGTTCTCCAGGGCGTTGGAGTTGCCCTGGCCCCACTCGTACTCCTCGGGCTCCTCCGGCCGGTCGGCGTCCACCCAGGTCTCGTCGCCGCAGCCGGGGCCCTCGACCAGGCACACCATCTGCCGGACCCCGCTGTTGAAGGTCTGGCTGAGTTCGAGCTGGTAGACCGCGACCATGATCGCCGCGGCCAGCACGGTGACCGCCGCCAGCTCGACCAGTGCCGCGCCCCGGTCGTCCGCCGTCCTCCGTGCGGGGCGGAACCGCTGCAGGAACCGGCTGTCCCGGTGCCGCCTCGGCGGCCCGTTGCGCTCACCGGGCTCGGGGCGGTGGGGAGTGGGCAACGCCGCCTCCTGGGTGGTCTGGGTGGTGGGGGACTTCAGGAGATGGGGATGTCCTCGATGGGATCGAAACCGGGGATCTCCACGGAGATGGTCTCAAGGTCGCTCGGAACCGAGTACATGGACCAGTAGCTGACGGTCTCTCCCGGCAGCGCCGTCTCCTGAAGCTGCACCGAATACTCCCCCGAGCACAGACAGTAGTTCTCACTGTCCATGATCGGGTGGAACCTGGTCCCGGTCTCGGGGTCGAACGCCGTGATCCCGGCGAAGTTCGGCCCTGAGTACATGTAGGAGTACTGGTTGAACCAGGACAGCACCACACGTTCGTCTCCGGGGTTGCGGATGCTCCAGGTGACGGACAGGAGGTTCCCGCTCTCGTTCCTGCTCGCCTCGTTGACCTCGGCTCGCAGTTGGCCTGACAGTTCGTCTGTTCCGCTTGCGCTGCCAAGTACCTCCAGATCGCTGCTCTGCGGCGCTGACGCGGCAGTACCTGTTCCCGCGGACGTGACGAACAGGATCGACGCGAATGCGACAGCGAGTGTGGATGACCGGTGAATCTTGTTCATGGCGCTGCTCGCTTATTTTTCGAATGTGACGCTGACTCGTCGGTTGCGCTCGCGTCCTTCTTCGGTGTTGTTGTCGGCTATGGGATCGCTGGCTCCGTGGCCCTCGACATCGAAGGTCACCCCGTCCCTCGTGACCAGTTCGGACAGGACGGACTCGACCGCCTCGGCCCGTTCGAGGGACAGCGGAACGTTGATCGACTCACTGCCTGTGTTGTCGGCGTGACCGTCGACCTGAACGGCATCGGAACTCGCGTCATTGATTTCACTGGCGACCTGTTCGAGGATCTCTCGGGCCTCGGAGCTGAGAACTGCGCTGTTGGTCTCGAAAAGCACATCTGAGGAGAGGAGGATGCTGATCTCATCGCTGTCCTCGGTCCGTCCTGTCTGGTCTTCGGTGTTGTCCGAAATGAAAGTCAGGTCCAGGATCTCCGGAGAGGCAAGGTCCTCACTCCCGAGGGTCTCCGACGACTGGCTGATGGGAATGTCCATCAGAGGAGGAGTGAGCGGTGTGGTGACAGTCAGGGACTCCACGTCGTCTGTGACGGGAAGCGGGAAGGCAACCCACATCTCCTCGGTTTGCCCGCTGGCTATGTTGCCGTTCCAGGTGGAGCAGAAACAGGAGCCGTCGCTCCTCTCGTAGCTGAGGATCCTTTTCTGGTTCTGTGCGTCGATGAGGCTGATCCGGCTGGCGCTGTTCGGCTTTTCGTCCACCGTGAGGCCGAAGTTGAGGAGGAAATCGGAGTCGGACCTGTTGGTCACTCCGAAGCGAAGTCTTAATAAGCCGGGGGAGATGTTCTCGAGCGCGTACACATCGATTTGGAGATCATCGCCGATCGCCGTTGACGAAGACGTGCTGCTGGCCAGTATCTCCTGTCCGTTGTGTTCGTTGCTGTTTTCCGGCTGTGAAGAAGATGGCGGTTCGGCATCGCTGTTCTGCCCTGCGGAGGGGTTGCCGTCCGAACTGACCACACACCCTGAAATAAGAAAGGGGAGAGCCACAAGGAGTGAAGCGGGGCGAAGTGCTCCCCGTCTCGTTTTTCTTGGAGGAGGAGGGGGTGCGGCTGGCATCTCTTCTCGCCTGATAGTTCTGATGGGAGCGGTTACTCGTACGGAGCGAGGATCTCCGTTATCGCAGTGGTGATCGACTGGCCGATTCTGCTGGGGATGCCGATGGCCAGGATCGCTGCGACGATGCCCGCGATGAGGATGACTATCGCTGCGTATTCGATGAGGGTCGCGCCCTTGTCCTTCTCCTTGGAGGTCGGCACGAGGAAGGTGCTCAGCGTCACCCAGAGTTTGGTCAGGCTGTTCACGGGGCTTAACTCCTTGAGGAGGGGGTCTTACGGCACCACATCTTCGCGGTCTGCGGGCAGGTGGGTCCCTGCCCGCGGCCGCCGGGGGGAGTACGTGGGCGACGCGTGCTCGCGGAGTCCCACTATCCGGCATGAACACCGACGCCATCCCGCCTTCTGGCCGGATGTGGCCATCTTCCTTCAGGATGCCCCATGGATCCCGGAACCACACGTTGTCCACAGGGCTGGATGAACGCCCAGGCGGAAGCCGGTGGTCGGGTCGATGCGCGGTCACAGTTCCTCGCCGAGACGGGGTCACGTTTGGTGGTCGGCGGGTCACCATGATGGCACGTGTGCTGTGGGGGCGCCATGGCCGGACGGCGAATACCAGACCACCGTCGGGCTCTCCGGGGCGCCCGGTGCCGGACGGAACCCGTACTTGCGCGCGAAGACGCCACGGTGACCGGGCGCGGCGCGGGGAACAAGGGTGCCCGTGGGGCACACCGCTTCCTCTTCCCAGGCGCGATCACCCGGCCTGCCGGGACCTCCCCTGGTTTGCGACGGCTTCGGACAGAACCACGTGCCTTCGGACGGCATCCCCCCAGTCAGGACTCCGATCCTGGCGAACCCCCTCCTCCACGACCGCTCATCCCCCGC
>NZ_QPFC01000459.1:0-2185 GCF_003427465.1 Nocardiopsis sp. TNDT3
GGAGCGGCAGGAGGGGCCGACGGGGGTCGGCGGCGCCCTCCTCGGCGGCCACTCCGGGGAAGGGCTACACGGGTCCGGCCGTGTCCTGCCCGGCCACGGCACCGTCGGCCAGCCGCAGCTCCGACCAGGCCCAGTTGCGGCGCAGCCACCGGTCGTGCGAGGCCACCACCACCGCGCCGGGCGCGGTGCCCAGCGCCTCCTCCAGCTCCTCGGCCAGTGCCAGGGACAGGTGGTTGGTCGGCTCGTCCAGCAGCAGCACGTCAGGGGCGTGTCCCACCAGCATCGCCAGTGCCAGGCGTCGCCGTTGCCCCACGCTGAGCCTGCCCACCGGCCGGTCCAGGTCGCGCGGTGCGACCAGGCCCAGGTCGGTCAGGCGGGGAGCGCCGGGCAGGGTTCCGTTCAGCCCGTCATAGAGCGAACGCGGGGTCCGCTCGGGATCGGGGAAGACCACGTCCTGTTCCAGCAGGGCGACCGCCGCCCCGCGCCGCCACAGCACCTGGCCCGACTCCGGACGCAGCCGGTGCCCCAGGGCGTACAGCAGCGTGGACTTGCCCGCGCCGTTGGGCCCGGTGACCAGCAGGCGCCCGTCCGTGGGCACGTCCAGGCGGTCCAGGCGCAGCCGGCCCGGCACGACCAGGTCGCGCACGGTGATCGCGTGGCCGTCGGCCGTGCCCGGGTCGCGGGTCAGCGAGGCGCTGAACTCCAGCGGCCTGGGCGGTTTGCGCACCTGGTCGCGCTCCAACTCCTCCAGCCTGTTCCGGGCGTTGCGCACCCGGCGCGAGACCTGCTTGTCCACGCGCCCGCCCAGGAAGTCGTAGCCCATCTTGTCGTTGTCCCTCGGGGCGCGGTTGTGCGAGACCTGCCGGGACGTGGTGCGCACCGACTCGCGCAGGCCCTTGAGGGCGTCCTGCTCGTCGCGGTAGCGCTGCTCCCAGCGTTCGCGCTCCAGCTGTTTCTCCCTGAGGTAGAAGGAGTAGGCACCGCCGTAGTAGACGGGACCGTCCACGGCCGGGTCCAGGTCGAGCAGGCCGGTGCACACCGCGTCCAGGAACACCCGGTCGTGGCTGGCCAGCACCACCACTCCCGGCAGGCCGCGCAGGTACCCCTCCAGGAACTCCAGCGCCTGGTCGTCGAGGTGGTTGGTGGGCTCGTCCAGCAGCAGGGCGCGCGGGCGGCGGATGAGCAGGGCCGCCAGGCCCAGGCGTCCGCGCTGGCCGCCCGACATCCGCCCCACCGGCCGGTCCGGACCGATACCGTCCAGACCCAGTCCCGCGACCACCAGTTCGGCCCGGCGCTCGGCGTCCCACACCTCCAGCAGTTCGGCCTCGGCCAGGGCCTCGGAGTACTCCCGCAGGGCTTCGGCGTTCTCGGGCGCGCCGTCCAGCGCGGCCGCGCTCGCGGTCAGCCGCCGCTCCACCCGCCGGGCCGGTTCCAGGGCCTCGGCGATCACCCGGGCCAGGGTCGTGTCCGGGGCGTGGGGCAGCTCCTGGTACAGGAATCCGGTGTCGGCGGGGCGTTCCACCCGCCCGGCGTCGGGTTCCTCCTCCCCGGCCAGCAGCCGAAGGAGGGTGGACTTGCCCGAGCCGTTCTCCCCCACCAGGCCGAGCCGCTGGCCGGGGGCGACGTCGAGGTCCACGCCGTCGAACACCACGTGGTCGCCGTAGGCCCTGGCGAGGTCGCGGGCGCGCAGCAGGGGCGGGCCGGTCTGGGCGGTGTGCGATGCGGAGGCGGCGCCGGTCGTGTTGCCGAGGGTCATAGGGGTGGTCCACCCTTCGTTTCGGGGTGGGCCTCGATGCGCGGGACCGGTGCGCCTGCGCGGCGCGGTCCGGGGACGACACGGAGGTCGTCGACATCGAGACCGCACCGGGGACAGTGCCAGTACACGCCGAGCGGGGATCCGGCTCCAGCCACGGTGGGCGAGCCCCGCGCGCTCGGCGGTCGTCGGTCTCGATGTCACATGCGCATGTTGCGCCCAGGCTAACCCGCCGGGGCGGCGCGGGCAACGGAATTACGCGGGTGTCCGGTCAGGTGCGCTGACCGGCTTCGCCGCGCGGCGCCGCGCACCTGGAGGGGTTCTCCCACCCCTCCCCCTGGCACCTCGGGAGGGTCGGCCGTCGGGGGGCCGGGCCGGGTACTCCCCGGCATCGGCTCACCGGCCGCATCAGCGTGTGGTCGGCCCGGGGGG
>NZ_QPFC01000460.1:0-5446 GCF_003427465.1 Nocardiopsis sp. TNDT3
TCCGCACTCGGTCCGGTCCCGGGTGGCCCCGGTCGGACACGCGCCGCATGCGCGAGCGCCTTGACCGGGGCCACCCGGGACCGGACCGAGTGCGGACCGGGGCCGGACCGAGTGCGGGGGCGGCGAGCGTGGGCGCCGACGACACACCGCCCCCGAGGGAGAGTGATCCCCGTGTCCGCCGACACCACCGCCAGGGCCCCCGCCGCCGCGTCCGGTGACGCGCCCGCCCGCGTGTGCGTCATCGTCGCCAGCACCCGGGAGGGCCGCTTCGGTCCGACCGCCGCCGCGTGGTTCCGGGAGCGGGCCCGCGGCCACGGCGGTGTCGCGGTGGACCCGGTCGACCTGGCCGGGACCCGCCTGCCCGAACGCCTGACGGAGGGCGAGCCCCCGGCCGCCGTGGCGGCGCTGGCGCCGCGCCTGGCCGCCGCCGACGCGTTCGTCGTCGTCACCCCCGAGTACAACCACAGCTTCCCGGCCCCGCTCAAGACCGCCATCGACTGGTTCGTCGACGAGTGGCGGGCCAAGCCGGTCGGCTTCGTGTCCTACGGCGGCGTCTCCGGCGGCCTGCGCGCGGTGGAGCAGCTGCGCCAGGTCTTCGCCGAGCTGCGCGCCGTCACGGTGCGCGACTCGGTGTCCTTCGCCGACTTCTGGGACCGGTTCGACGCCGAAGGCGGTTGGCCCTCCGAGCCCGAGGCCGCCGAGGAGGCCGCCGCGCGCATGCTCGACGAGCTCACCTGGTGGGCGCGGGCGCTGCGCTCCCACCGCGCGGCCGTCCCCTACCCGGCCTGACACCCGTCCCGCAGCCCCCGGCCCGAGCGGCCGCTCCCCCGCCGCCGGGGGCGGACAACCCCATGACCCGCGGCCGACCCCTCCGAGCCGCCCGACGACCCACGGAGAACCGATGACCATCCAGGCCCCGCACCGCCGCGCGACGTGGCGCGAGTGGCTCGGACTGACGATCCTGACCCTGCCCGTGTTCATGATGGCCAACGACGTGTCGGTGCTCTACCTGGCGCTGCCCCGGATCGGCGCCGACCTGCTGCCCTCGGCCGCCCAGTCGCTGTGGATCCTGCACGTGGGCGAGCTGCTGGGCGCCGGGCTGGTGCTGACCATGGGCCGCCTGGGCGACCGGGTGGGGCGGCGCCTGCTGCTCCTGACCGGCCTGGCCGTGTACGCGGCCGCCTCGGCGGCGGCAGCCTTCGCCCCCGACCCCGTGACGCTCATCGCGGCCCGCGCCGTGCTGGGCGCGTCCGTGGCGGTGATCTCGCCGTCCGCGCTGGCGCTGCTGCGGCAGATGTTCCCCGACTCCCGGCAGTTCGCCACCGCCGTGGCGCTGTACCTGAGCGCGTTCTCGGTGGGGATGGCGCTGGGTCCGCCGCTGGGCGGCCTGTTGCTGGAGTTCCTCTGGTGGGGGTCGGTGTTCCTGGTGAACGTGCCCGTGGCCCTGTTCGCGCTGGTGACCCTGCCGTTCCTGCTGCCGGAGTTCCGCGACCCCGGTGCGGGGCGGCTGGACCCCGCGAGCGTCCTGCTGTCCACGGCCGCCCTGGTCCTGGTCGTGTTCGGCCTCCAGGAGGCCGTGTCGCGGGGGCCGGAGCCGCCGCTGCTGGCCGCCGTGGCCGGGGGCCTGGCGCTGGGCTGGCTGTTCTGGCGCCGCCAGCGGCGGCTGGACGACCCGCTGCTGCCCCCGGGGCTGTTCTCCGCTCGGGGCTTCGGGGCGGCGGTGTCCCTGACCCTGCTGATGCTGCTGGTCGCGGGCGGCCCGAACCTGTTCCTCGTGCAGTTCCTCCAGTCCGCCCTGGAGGTGCCGCCGGGCCTGGTGGGCCTGCTGCTGGTCCTTCCCGCCGTGGCGGGCCTGGCGGGCACCATGCTCACCCCGCTGCTGCTGCGGTGGGCGACCGCGGGGCAGGTGCTGGCGCTGTCGATGCCCGTCGCCCTCGTCGGGCTGGTGTCCATGGCGGCGTCCGCCGGTCCCGGGTCCCTGTGGGGGCTGGTCACCGGTACCGTCCTGCTCTCCCTCGGCGGCGGCCCGGCGATGACGCTGGGCAGCCAGCTGGCGCTGTCCGCCGCGCCGCGGGAGCGGACGGGGACGGCCTCGGCGGTGGTGGACGTGGCCTCGGGCATGGGGCAGACGCTGAGCCTGGCGCTGCTGGGCGGGCTGGGGCTCGCGGTGTACCGGGGCGTCCTGGAGGGTTCCGTGCCCGCCGGTGTCCCCTCGGACGCGGCCGAGACCGCCGGTGAGGGCGTCGGCGCCGCCGCGGCCGTCGCCGGTGACCTGGGCGGCGCGGTGGGGGCCGCGCTGCGCGGGGCCGCCGAGACGGCGCTGGGCACCGCGCTCCAGACCGTCTCCGTGGTCGGCGCGGTGGCGCTGGCCTGCACGGTCGTCCTGGTGTCGGTACGGCTGTGGCGGCACCGCCCCGACTGACCGCAGGACAGCAGGTGTGCGCGCCGGAGCCCGTGCGCGGCCCCGGCGCGCACACGTGCCGGGGCCCGCGTCCAGGCGCACCGAACGGCCCCGTGCCGGGACCGACGTGCGGTCGGCCGGGGCGGACCGCTCACCGGATGTGACGGGCCTCCCGCGTCCCCTCGCCGGGTGTTATCCCCGCGCCGGGTCGGGTAGCGGGCCGGGACGGAGGACGACCCGGCCCGGCGCGGCCCTCGGCGGGAACGTCCGGCGCGGCGGGAGGACGGACCGGCCGCCCCCGCGCGTTCGGTCCCCACGCCGACGACCGCTACCGAACAAACTCCGGATACTCACTTAGAGTGATCAAGCCACTACCGCACGCACGGGGGACGAAGACGCCATGACACACGACCTTCCCGACGACCGCGGCAGCGACCCGGGTTCCTTCGACGAGTTCCTGGCGCGCTTCCTGGGGGCCCGGGGACCGGTCCGCCGCGTGGACCTGTCCAAGCTGATGAGCCCCGAGGCCCAGCAGGTGGCCGACGCCGCGGTGCGCCGCGCCCTGGAGGCCGGCAGCGCCGACGTCGACGCGGTCCACCTGCTGTGGGCCCTGCTGCGCTACCCGCCCACACGGGAGATGGTGCAGAACAGCGGCTCCGACGCCCAGCCGGTCATCGACGTGATCGACCAGGCGGTGTCGCAGACCCCGAGGTCGGTGCGCGGGTCCGCCCGGCTCACCCCCGTCGCCAAGCGCGCCCTCCTCGACGCCCTCCAGATCGCCCGCGCCACGGGCAGCTCCAGCATCACCCCCGAGCACCTGCTCTTCGCGCTGGCGGTCAACACCGACAGCGCCGTCGGCCAGCTCCTGCGCAGCTCGGGGATCACCCCGCAGTCGCTCCAGAAGGCCGCCGGGGCGCCTCCCGCCGCCGACCACGGCGAGGGCGAGCCCTCCGCCACCCCGACCCTGGACGAGTACGGCACCGACATGACCGGGCTGGCCCGCGAGGGCCGCCTGGACCCGGTGGTCGGCCGCGACGACGAGGTCGAGCAGTGCATCGAGGTGCTCGCCCGGCGGCGCAAGAACAACCCGGTGCTCATCGGCGACCCGGGCGTGGGCAAGACCGCGATCGTGGAGGGCATCGCCCAGCGCATCTTCGACGAGGACGTCCCCGAGACCCTGCTCGGACGCCGCCTGGTCCAGCTCGACCTGGCCGGGGTGGTGGCGGGCACGCGCTACCGGGGCGACTTCGAGGAGCGCCTGAACGCCATCGTGGACGAGATCCGCGCCCAGTCCGACCAGCTGCTCGTCTTCATCGACGAGATCCACACCATCGTCGGCGCCGGTGCCGCCGAGGGGTCCATGAACGCCGGGAACATGCTCAAGCCCGCGCTGGCCCGCGGCGAACTGCACATCATCGGCGCGACGACCGTGGACGAGTACCGCAAGAACATCGAGAAGGACGCGGCCCTGGAGCGCCGCTTCCAGCCGATCCAGGTGCCCGAGCCGTCGGTGGAGGACACCGTCGAGATCCTGCGCGGGCTGCGCGACCGCTACGAGGCCCACCACCAGGTGCGGTTCGCCGACGAGAGCCTGGTGGCGGCGGCCGAGCTGTCGGACCGCTACGTCACCGACCGCTTCCTGCCCGACAAGGCCATCGACCTCATCGACCAGGCGGGCGCGCGGGTGCGCCTGCGCCTGAAGTCCTCCAGCTCCGGGCTGCGCGAGCTGGAGGGCAGGCTCAAGAACCTGGAGGAGGCGAAGGAGAAGGCGGTCCAGCAGGAGGACTACGAGCGCGCCTCGGCGCTGCGCGACGAGATCGCCGCCGCCAGGAGCTCGATCCACCAGGCGCGCGGAACCGGTTCGTCGGTCCCCGAGGTGACCAGCGCCGACATCGCCGAGGTGGTCTCCCGCAGCACCGGCATCCCGGTCTCCCAGCTGACCCAGGAGGAGCGGGACCGGCTGGTCAACCTGGAGGAGGTGCTGCACGAGCGGGTGATCGGCCAGGACGAGGCGGTCACGGCCGTCTCGGAGGCGATCCGCCGCTCGCGGGCCGGTCTGGGCGACCCCGACCGGCCGGTGGGCAGCTTCCTGTTCCTGGGCCCGACCGGTGTGGGCAAGACCGAGCTGGCGCGGGCGCTGGCCGAGGCCCTGTTCGGGTCGGAGGACTCCATGGTCCGCATCGACATGAGCGAGTTCCAGGAAAGGCACACCGCCAGCCGCCTGACCGGGGCGCCCCCGGGGTTCGTGGGCTACGAGGAGGCGGGCCAGCTCACCGAGGCGGTGCGCCGCCACCCGTACTCGGTGCTGCTGCTGGACGAGGTGGAGAAGGCCCACCCGGACGTGTTCAACCTGCTGCTCCAGCTGCTGGACGACGGCCGCCTGACCGACGGGCAGGGGCGGACCGTGGACTTTCGCAACACGGTGGTCATCATGACCAGCAACCTGGGGTCGGAGGCGATCACCGGCGGCGCGCCGATGGGCTTCACCGCCGACGGCCAGATGGACCCCGACACCGAGCAGCGGGTGATGCGGCGGCTGCGCGAGGAGTTCCGCCCCGAGTTCATCAACCGCATCGACGAGGTCATCGTCTTCAAGCAGCTCGGCGAGGAGCAGCTGGGCCGGATCACCCGGCTGCTGCTGGAGCGCACCGAGGAGCGGCTCAAGGCGCAGGACATCACCGTGCGGTTCACCGACGAGGCGGTGGGGTGGCTGTCCGAGCGCGGCTACCAGCCCGCCTACGGCGCCCGGCCGCTGGCGCGCACCATCCAGCGCAACGTCGGCAACAGGCTCTCGCGCATGGTGCTGGACCAGCAGCTCGTGGCGGGCGACCACGTCCTGGTGGACGTGGACGAGCAGGGTGAGCTGCGCATCTCCACCGTGCAGTCGTACTGAGGGACGGACCGCCGCGCCCGGCGGGGCAGGACGGAGCGGGCTCCGCGAAACCGGACGACGACCCCGGGGAGCGGATCCGCCCGCGACCGGGTTCCGGTGAGGGCTTCCTCCGGAGACGACGGGGTGCCGCCCGCGCTCGGCGTGGGCGGCAC
>NZ_QPFC01000461.1:0-1422 GCF_003427465.1 Nocardiopsis sp. TNDT3
CTCGACCCGGGGCATCGCCCCGCCGTCGGGGCGCCACTCCAGCAGCATGATGGTGGCGTCGTCGGTGAAGCTGCCGCGCTGGTGGTCGTGGATGGCGTGGACCAGGCGCCGCAGCGTCTCCGGGGCGGGTTCGTCGGCGGCGGTGGCGCGGATGATGAAGTCGGCGAACCGTTCGAGGCCGAACATCCGCCCCTGGCTGTCGTGCGCCTCGGTCACCCCGTCGGTGTAGAGCAGGATCCGGTCGCCGGGTTCGAGCAGGACCCGGTGCACGGTGCGCGGTTCGGCCTCGCCGAGCACACCGCCGAGTCCGAGCGGCACCTCGGGGGTCCGCTCCAGTGCGTCCTCCAGCAGGAGTCCGCGCCGCAGGAGCAGGGGTGCGGGGTGGGCGCAGTTGACCCAGGCGAACTCCCCGGTGGACAGGTCCAGGGAGGTGAAGACGGCGGTGCAGAAGCGGTCGGGGAGCCAGGAGGTGAGCGCGCCCTCCACACTGTCGGTGAGTTCGGCGAGGTCGGCGCCGTTGCGCCGGGCGTTGCGGATCCCGGCCATGGCCACGGACGCGGTCAGTCCGGAGGCCAGGTCGTGCCCCATCGCGTCGAGGATGGCGGCGTGCAGGGTCTCCTTGGTGATCGAGTGGTCGAAGGCGTCGCCGCCCAGACGGTAGGCGGGTTCGAGGACGGCGGTGGACACACCCCGCGAGGTGCCCAGGGTGCGGGGCGGCAGGAAGGCCCGCAGCATCTCGGTGCGCAGGTCCATCGCCTGGGTGCGGGTGTGGCGGACGTAGGTGTCGCTGTAGGCGCGTTTGGAGGTCACGACCAGGGCCAGCAGCGAGGCGAGCGCGTGGCAGCGGCGCAGGGTGGACTCGTCGAGCACGGGAGCGCTGATGTGCACGACCCCCATGCGGTCGGCGCCGTCGCGCAGGGGCAGCCACAGGCCCAGCTCGCCGTCGCCGCCCTCGACCAGCCGCAACGTCTCGGAGCGGTAGGCCTCCCCCGCCACGCTGGAGTCGACCTTGAGCGCCCGGCCGCCGAGCAGCGGGACGAGGAGTCGCTGTTGCAGGTCGACCAGGTACACGCAGATGCCGCTGAGTCCGATCCGCTCGCCGTAGCGGCCGGCGGCTTCGAGGACCTCGATCGGGGCGCACCCGTGCACGGACCTGACCAGTTCCTCGAACAGCTGCGCGGCCTCGGCGGCCGGGACTGTCGCGTCGTCCATGTGCCCACCTCCCCCGGCAGTCTCACACCGAGGGCTCGGGCGAGGGGGTCGCGGCAGCCGCGTGTCCCGTGGCGGGGCCGGTCTTTACCCGGGGCCGGGCCGAGGGGCCGGTCCTGGCCCGGGGTCAGGCAGAGCGGTCGCGGCGTTCGCCGTCCCGGTCGGAGCGGATGCGGGGAACGATGGTGGGGTTGACGTTGTCGATCACGGTCT
>NZ_QPFC01000462.1:0-4889 GCF_003427465.1 Nocardiopsis sp. TNDT3
GGCCCCAGTACCGCGACCTGTACCCCGAGCCCCCGCCCCCCGGCATGGTGCCCTCCTGCGCCGAGGGCGGCGTCCTGGGCGTGCTGTGCGCCTCCATCGGCTCGGTCATGGTGAACGAGGCCATCAAGCTGATCACCGGCATCGGTGAGCCGCTGGTGGGCCGCCTGCTCATCTTCGACGCCCTGGAGATGACCTGGCGCGAGGTCAAGGTCCGCAAGGACCCCGACACCGAGCCGGTCACCGAGCTCATCGACTACGAGGCGTTCTGCGGCGCCGTGTCGGAGGAGGCCACCGAGGCCGCCGCCGGTTCCACGATCACCGCGGGCGAGCTCAAGGACCTGCTGGACAACAAGCCCGAGGAGATCTTCCTCGTGGACGTCCGGGAGAAGAACGAGTACGAGATCGTCAGCATCCCGGGCGCCACGCTCATCCCCAAGGGCGAGTTCCTCAACGGCAAGGCCCTGGAGCGGCTGCCGCAGGACCGGCGCATCGTCCTGCACTGCAAGTCGGGCGTCCGCTCCGCCGAGGCGCTGGCCGCGGTGCACGCGGCCGGGTTCTCCGACGCCGTCCACGTGGGCGGCGGCGTCCTGGCCTGGATCAACCAGGTCGACCCGAGCCTGCCCGAGTACTGACGGACGGGCCCGACGGGGGACGGGGCGGTGCCGGGAGGCGACTTCCGGCACCGCCCCGCCGCGTTCGCGCCCCGGCCCCCGAGCCGTCCCGGGTTCCGCCGTCGTGCCTGCTCAGCCCGCCGGATGGGTAGGGGTCCGGACAGGGGCCGCCGGCCGACGGCGGCCCGCTCCTCGGGAGGTGGCTCCATGGGACGCAGGGGACGCTGGGCGGACTGGGTGGCGATCCTCGCCGGCCTGGCCCTGGGACTGAGCTGGATCTGGCACGGGATGTACGGCTTCGGCGGGGGAGCGATGTTCGTCCTCGGACTGGGCGTCATCGTGGCCTCGGTGGTATCCATCACCCGGCCGGGGGCGCTGTCGAGCGAGGCGGGCGTCCTCGCGATCGGCGTCCTGGTCTTCGTGATGCCGTGGCTGCTGGGCTTCACCGACCTCACCGCCGCCGCCTGGACGGCGTGGATCCTCGGCGCCGTCGTGGCGCTGCTGGGGGCGTTCGGACTCGTCAAGGCGCGCCAGGCCCGCAGGCGCGACCCCGAACTCGCCTGGGGCGCGCACGGCGACCAGGTCACCGCCTGACCGGACACCGCGCACGCCGGGGCCGCCTCCGCGGCGGGCCCCGCCGTGTCGGCGGCCCCCGGTAGGCTGCCGCCTGTGTTCGAGGACGCGGAGGGCGGGCCGGACGACTACGCCGAGGAGGTCCTGGCGGTGGTCGAGCGGATCCCGCCGGGACGGGTGATGGCCTACGGCGACATCGCCGAGTACGTCGGCAGGGGAGGACCCCGCCAGGTCGGCTCGGTCATGTCCTCCTGGGGCGGGGCGGTGGCCTGGTGGCGCGTGGTGCGCGCGGACGGCAGACCGCCCTCCTGCAACGAGGTCCGCGCCCTGTCCCACTACGCGGCGGAGGGCACGCCCATGCGCCCCGCAAGCGATCGCGTGGACATGCGCAGGGCCCGCTGGGACGGGGAGGGCGGGGGCTGAGCGGTCCGCTGTGGCGGGGATGACGTGCGGGATGGTCGCCACCCTCTGGTGAACTGGGGGGTGTGAACACATCTCCGTACCGTCTCGTGCGGCGCGCCCACCAGGTGCAGCCGCCGCCGGTGCTGGACGAGAACCAGCGGCGCGTGGTCGAGCACGAGGGCGGGCCCCTGCTGGTGCTCGCCGGTCCCGGGACAGGCAAGACCACCACGATCGTCGAGTCGGTCGTGGACCGCATCGACCACCGGGGCACGGACCCCTCGCGCGTGCTGGTGCTCACCTTCAGCCGCAAGGCCGCCCAGGAGCTGCGCGAGCGCATCACCGCCCGGCTGCGCCGCACCACCCGCGAACCGCTGGCCCTGACCTTCCACAGCTACGCCTACGCCCTGATCCGGCGCGAGTTCCAGCGCATGGGCGACCTGCCGCCGCGCCTGCTCTCGGGACCCGAGCAGCTCATGGAGGTCCGCGAACTCCTGCGGGGCGAGGCCCTGGACGGCGCCGCGGACTGGCCCGAGCGCCTGCGCCCCGCCCTGGAGACCCGCGGGTTCGCCGAGGAGCTGCGCGACTTCCTCATGCGCGCCCAGGAACGCGGCATGGGCCCGGACGAGCTGGCCGCGCTCGGCCGCGACCGCGACCGCGACGACTGGGTGGCCGCGGCCGGGTTCCTGGACCGCTACACCGGCCGGTTCGACATCGCCCCCGTGCCCACGCTCAACTACGCCGAACTCGTGCGCGTCGCCGCCAACCTGCTCTCCGACCCCGGGGTCCGCGAGCGCGAGCGCGCCGCCCACGAGGCGGTGTTCGTCGACGAGTACCAGGACACCGACCCCGCCCAGGAGGAACTCCTGCGCGCCCTGGCCGGGGACGGCCGCGACCTGGTCGCGGTCGGCGACCCCGACCAGTCCATCTACGCCTTCCGCGGGGCCGAGGTGCGGGGCATCCTCGACTTCCCGCGCCGCTTCCCGACCGCGCGGCGCACCGAGGCGCCCGTGGTCGCGCTGCGCACCTGCCGCCGCAGCGGCCGCGCCCTGCTGTCGGCCTCGCGCGGCCTGACCCGGCGCCTGCCCGCGGTCGCCTCCGCCCGCGGCCACGTCAACGAGCACCGCGACCTGACCCCCGCCGAGGGCGTGCCCGACGGCGAGGTCCGCGTGCTGCTGGCCGACAGCGCCGCCCAGGAGGCCGCGGTCATCGCCGACACCCTGCGCCGCGCCCACCTGGTGGACGGCGTCCCGTGGTCGGACATGGCCGTGCTGGTGCGCTCCTCCACCCGCCAGCTGCCGGTGCTGCGCCGCGCCCTGACCGCCGCCTCGGTCCCGGTCGCGGTCGGCGCCGACGACCTGCCCGTGGCCGCCGAGCCCATCGTGCGTCCCATGCTCGCGCTGATCCGCTACGGGCTGGCCCCGGCCGAGCTGGACGAGGACGCCGCGCGCGAACTGCTCACCAGCCCCTTCGGCGAGGCCGACACGGTACGGCTGCGCAGGCTCGTGCGCGCGCTGCGCCGCCTGGACCTGGACCGCGCCCACGACGGCGGCGCCCACGGCGGAGCCCCGGAAGGGGACGCCTCGCGGGAAGGCGCCCGGGAGGAGAGGAGCGGCGCCTACCGGCCCTCCGCGCAGCTGCTCGTGGACGCCCTGCGCGACCCGGCCGAGCTCACCCTCGTCGACCCCGAGATCGCCGCGCCCGCCACCCGTGTCGCCCAGGCGCTGCGGACCGTCCGCGACCTGAACGCCAGGGGGGCCGACGCCGAACAGGTCCTGTGGGAGCTGTGGCGCGACAGCGGCCTGGTCGACCGCCTGCTGCGCGCCAGCCTGGCCGGGGGCCGCCGGGGCGCCGCCGCCGACCGCGACCTGGACGCCGTGGTCGCCCTGTTCGAGAGCGCCGCCCGCTACTGCGACCGGCTGCCCCCCGGCAGTCCCGCGGGGTTCCTGGAGGACCTCGCCGCCCAGGAGATCCCCGGCGACAGCCTCGCCGAGCGCGCGCCCGAGGGCGAGGCGGTGCGCATCCTCACCGCCCACCGCTCCAAGGGCCTGGAGTGGGGCCTGGTCGTGGTCGCCGGAGCCCAGGAGGGCGACTGGCCCGACCTGCGCCTGCGCGGTTCCCTGCTCGGCGTGGAGGAACTCGTCGACACCGACGTGCACTCCGCCGACTCCTCCGGAGCTGCCCTGGCCTCCAAACTCCTGGACGAGGAGCGCCGCCTGTTCTACGTGGCCCTCACCCGCGCCCGCCGCACCCTGGTGGTGACCGCCGTGGGCGGGGAGGACACCGACGAGCGGCCCTCGCGCTTCCTGAACGAGATGGGCGTGGGCGAGCCCGAGCCGGTCAGCACCGGCCTGCGCTGGCTGTCCCTGCCCTCGCTCGTCGCCGACCTGCGCTCGGTGGTCACCGACCCCGGCGCCCCCGAACCGCTGCGCGAGGCCGCCGCCACCCACCTGGCCCGCCTGGCCGAGGAGGGCGTGCGCGGCGCCGACCCCGCGGAGTGGTACGCGCTCACCCCCTTCACCGACGACCGGCCCCTGGCCGAGGAGGAGGACACCATCCGCGTCTCGCCCTCCCAGGTGGAGAGCTTCACCAACTGCCAGCTGCGCTGGCTCCTCGAACGCGCCGCCGGGGCCTCCTCCGGCGACTCGGCCTCGGCCCTGGGCACCGTCGTGCACGCGGTCGCCGTCCTGGTCGCCCAGGGCAGCACCCCCGACGAGATCAGCGGGCGCATGGACGAGATCTGGGCCGACCTGGACTTCGGCGGCCCCTGGCAGGCCAGGGCGCAGCGCGACCGCGCCGACACGATGGTCCGCAAGCTCGTGGACTGGGAGGCCGCCAACGACCGCGAACTCGTCGTCACCGAGGAGGGCTTCCGGGTGGACGTGGGCGGCATCGAGATCACCGGCCGCGTGGACCGCCTCGAACGCGACGACCAGGGCAGGGCCGTGGTCGTGGACATCAAGACCGGGAAGAACAAGGCCGACGACCTGGCCCGCCACCCCCAGCTCGGCGTCTACCAGATGGCCGTGCTCAAGGGCGCCTTCGCCAAGCTCGGCCTCACCGAGCCGGGCGGCGCCGCGCTCGTGCAGGTCGGCGAGAAGATCCAGAGGGCCCGGGAACAACCCCAGCCGCCCCTGAGCGAGGACCCCGACCCCGGATGGGCCGGGACGCTGGTGCGCGAGGTCGCCACCGGCATGGGCGGATCCCGATTCACCGCGACACGCAACAAGGGATGCAGGTCGTGCGCCGTGCGCGCCTGCTGCCCGGTTCAGGACGAGGGCAGACATGTCTGAAACCCACCCCCAC
>NZ_QPFC01000463.1:0-4967 GCF_003427465.1 Nocardiopsis sp. TNDT3
TTCCCGAGGCGGGCACGGGGCTGACGGAGGACGGGGCGGGGGAGTGGGCCGGGGCCCCGCCGCACCGCTCTTGCGACCCTGCGCCGCTGCTCCCGGTCCGCCCCGGACCACATCCCCTCCTCCGCGCACGAGGCGGAGGGCGGCCAGAGCGGGCGTCCGTTGCGGCGGCGCCACCGTTGGCTCATGACCGCGGACACGATCAACATGGCCAGGACGACGACCATCAGGGCGAGAAGCGCGGCGTACAGGTAGACCTCGGGAATGGGGGGTCACTCCTCGGAAGGGGGGCGTCCTCTCTTCTTCTGTCCCCCTTCCCCTGCCCCCGGGGGAGGCGCTGACACGGCGGCCCCCGCCACCGGCGCCGGGAACGGGCGCGCACCGTCCGTGCGCCCCTCGTCGCGCGGCCCTCCGGGAGCAGGAGCCGGGTCGCGTGACCCCTCAGCCTCCACCGGGTTCGCGACGCGTTTTCCACAGGTCCGGGGCGGGGCTGGAAAGCGGTGCGCGCTGCTGCTTGACTGAGATCGACGGCCACTCCACCCGCGCCCACCGGCACCCTCCCGTGCCCGTGACCGGTTCCGGCGGGGCCGTGACGAGCGCGGCGGGCGGGTGACGGCATTCCGCCCACGCTCCGGCCCGGCCCGGAGCCCCGCGTGATCGAATCCCCGGCCGCCCCCCGCGACGGCCGGTCAGGAGGTGTTCGGACGGTGCCCAACCCCCGTTCGGGAGGAGCGTCCCGAGGAGAGGCCGGACGTACCTACGTCGGCTGGCGGCACGCCGTGCTCCTGCCGCCTCCCGGGCCGGCCCCGCGGCGGCCGACCCCGGCCGACGCCGAGACCGTCAGCGAGGAGTGGATCGCCGCCCAGCGCGACAGCGAGGCCCAGACCAACCGGCCCCTGTACTTCGCCCTGGCCGGGCTCTGCCTCCTTACCCTGCTGCTGCCGCTGCTGTGGACCCTGCGCATCCTTCCCGGCAGCTTCGCCCTCGGCGGCGTGTTCGCCTGCGCCGCCATCGCCGCGCCGATCGCCTTCGCCCTCGTCCAGAGCCGCCAGGTCGTCGCAGCCCGGTTGGAAAGGGCCAGGGAGCGCCTGGCCGCCGAACGCGACGAGCGCGACCGGATCCTGCGCGAACAACAGCACGAGCACGCCCGCAGGTACACCGAGTGGCAGGCGGCCTCGCGGGCCTACGAGGCGCAGCCGCTCTGGTACGGGGTGACCGTCCCCGCCGACAGGGGCACCGTCGTCGTGGTGGGCGGCGACGACGCCGGATGGTCGGCGCTGCTCGCCACCGTCGGGGTCTCCCGGCTGCGCGAGGGCGGCGACCTCACCGTGGTCGACCTCACCGGGCACTCCGTGGCCCGCGAACTCGTCCGGTTGGCCCGCCGCTGCGCCGTCGCCCCGCGCAGGTGGGTGCTCCCCGCCGACCTGCCCCGGATGACCCTGGGCACCAACCTGGACGCGGGCCAGCGCGCGCGCATCCTCTCCGCGGTCGCGTCCGCCTCCGGCGGCACCGCGGAGGCCGACGCCGACGAGACGCTCCTGCTGCGCCTCCTGGAGGTCCTGGGGCCGCACGCGGGGATCGCCGAACTCATCGGCGGCCTGCGCGCCCTGCTCACCCCGGAGGAGGACGCGGCCGAGGACGACCCCGCGCTCGCCCTGCTCACGCCGGGGCAGCGGGCCCGGGTGCGCGAGCGCTGCGGCGACGGGCCGCGCATCGGGGAGCGGGCCTGGGAGCTGGAGCGCCGCCTGAGCCCCTTCGAGGCCGTCGGCACCCGGGCGGACGACAACGACTACGCGCAGGTCAAGATCATCTCCACCGACCGGGCCTCCGGTGAGACCGCCGCGCGCGTCTACGGCACCTACGCCGTGTCCGCGCTCAGCGAGCTGCTGGAGGCGCCCGAGCCCAGGAACGCCGACGGCAGACGCCCCCGCGTGCGCCCGGACCGCACCCGCACCGTCGTGGTCTGCGGCGCCGAGTCCCTCCCCGAGGGGGAGATCGACCAGGTCCTCGCCGCGGCGGCCGACGGCGGGGTGGAGGTCGTCCTGATGTTCCGCACGGCCGTCCCCGCCGCGCTCGCCCGGTTCGCCGACCCCGCCTGCCTGCCGGTGGTGATGCGTCAGGACGGGGGTTCGGCGGAGGCCGTCGAACGCTCCGTGGCCGCGGCGCCCGGTGTCGCCGGGCACGACCCCGGCGGGCTGCGGGTGCACCGCCTCACCGAGGCGGTCGGCGGGGCCGTGGGCGGCGCGGCCATGGGCGAGCCGGAGGACCCCGACGCCGAGGTGGAGGCCGACGACCGGTTCTTCCCCTCCCCGCACACCGAGTCCGGCGCGGTGATCCGCAACGCCGCGGCGGCGGTCGCGCCCCTGGACCTCGTCCGCCATGTGAGATCCGCCACCGCGTGGGGGCGGGTCACCCTTCAGGAGGCCGGCACCGGCGGGTCCGCCGGTACCGGGGACGACGGCGCGGCACCCGGGCGCCCCTGCGGCCTGGACGCCGAGTCGCTGCGCGGACTCCCCGCCACGGCGGCCGTGGTCCTGACCGCCGACGGTCCCGTGCTGGCCGACACCAACCCGGGTATCCTCACCCTGTCCACAGCCACACTCGCCACGGTGGACGACTCCCGGAACACCGGTGACACACCGGGCGTTGGAGGCGGTGGCGCCGCGGCCGCGGCCGCGAGGGGGCGCGGTACCGGAGGCGTCCGCCCCCGGGTCTCGACCGCGGACCCCGACGCCCTGACCGACACACCCGACGGCACCGCCGCCGCGGGCGGGGCTCCCGCGCCCACGGGGGCAGTGGAGGACGGGGTGCCGCCCAACCTGGGACCGCCGCCCGAGAGGTTGGACTGGCGGGTCTGACCCCGGGTGGACACTAGGCTTGGCCCGACACACCGCCCGCCGCCTCCCAGGAGCGAACGGCGCGGGTGGTCCAGCACTTACTGGAGAGTAGATGAGCGAGCTTCCCCTGCGCGCCCAACTGGCATCGGTTCTGGGAAGGAGCGCGGCCAGCCTGTCCCGTGCCACCGGACGCGGAGACGGCTCCGTCATCGGCGGCCGGGTGGCGCTCAAGGTCGAACCCGACCTGCTCGCCAAGCTCGCCCGGGGCCGCAGGCTCGCCCTGGTCAGCGCCACCAACGGCAAGACCACCACCACCAGGCTCATCTCGCACGCCCTGCGCGAGTTCGGCGACGTGGCCACCAACGAGCACGGCGCGAACATGCCCACCGGGCACATCACGGCTCTGTCGAACAACCAGTCCGCCGTCAACGGCGTGCTGGAGGTGGACGAGAAGTACCTCCCGCAGGTGCTGCTCGCCACGCAGCCCGCGTTCGTGGTGCTGATGAACCTCAGCCGCGACCAGATGGACCGCGCCTCCGAGATCAACCTGCTCGCCAAGAAGTGGCGCCTCGCGCTGGGCAAGAGCAACGCCCACGTCATCGCCAACGCCGACGACCCGCTCGTGGCCTGGGCGGGCCTGGGCGCGCCCAACGCCACCTGGGTGTCCGCGGGTCAGCGCTGGAAGGAGGACTCCTGGTGCTGCCCCGAGTGCGGCGGCCACCTCAAGCGCGACGTGGACCCGCACTGGGCCTGCCCCGAGTGCGGACTGGCCCGCCCCGCGACCACCTGGGCGGTGGACAACGCCTCCGACTCCCTCCTCACCCCGGAGGGACAGAGCATCAAGCTGCGGCTGAACCTGCCCGGTGACGCCAACCGCTCCAACGCCGCGATCGCCGCGGCCACCGCCGCCGGATACGGCATCCACCCCGAGCGCACCGTGGAGCGGCTGCGCGAGATCACCTCCGTCGCGGGCCGCTACACCTCCGTGGTGACCATGGGCGTCGAGGTGCGGCTGCTGCTCTCCAAGAACCCCGCCGGATGGCTGGAGTCCTTCGCCGTCCTCGACCCGCCCCACACCCCGGTGATCCTCTCGGTCAACGCGCAGGTCCCCGACGGCAAGGACACCTCCTGGCTGTGGGACGTGGACTACACCGTCCTGCGCGGACGCCGCGTGTTCGTCATGGGCGAGCGCCGCACCGACCTCGCGCTGCGCCTGGAGACCGACGGCGTGCGGTTCGAGGTGGCCGACCGGGTCGACGAGGTCCTGGGCCGCATCAAGGCCGACCAGCCGGGCATCACCAAGGTCGACCTCATCGCCAACTACACCGCCTTCCAGCAGATCCGCACGGCGTACGGCCGCGTCCAGTAGGGAGACACCCATGACGAACACCAGCGCCCTGCGGATCGTGTGGATCTACCCCGATCTGCTGAGCACCTACGGGGACCAGGGCAACGTCCTGATCCTCAAGCGCCGCGCCGAACTGCGCGGCATCCCCACCGAGATCGTGCACGTCCACTCCAGCGACTCCGTCCCCGAGCAGGGCGACATCTACCTGCTCGGCGGCGGCGAGGACCGGCCGCAGATCCTGGCCGCCGAGCGCCTGCGCGCCGACGGCGGCCTCGCCCGCGCCGCCGCCCGCGGCGCCTGCGTCTTCGCGGTGTGCGCCGGGTACCAGATCATCGGCGAGACCTACGGCGACGACGAGGCCAACCCGCTCCCCGGCGTGGGCATCCTCGACATCCGCAGCGGCCGCGGCCAGACCCGCGCCGTCGGCGAGATCGTCGCGGACGTGGACCCGGCCCTGGGCGTGGGCCGGATCACCGGCTTCGAGAACCACCAGGGCCGCACGGCCATCGGCCCCTCGGCCCGACCGCTGTCCACCACCGTGCGCGGCATCGGCAACGACGACCGCACCGAGGGCGCCTACCAGGGCCAGGTGCTGGGCACCTACCTGCACGGCCCCGCCCTGCCGCGCAACCCGCAGCTGGCCGACCTCCTGCTGCGCTGGCGCGTGGGCCAGGTGGCCCCGCTCGCCCCCTCCTGGGGGGAGCGCCTGCACGACGAGCGCCTCGCCGCCGCGATGCGCTGACACCGCGTCCCGGAGGGCCCGACGGGTGAGTCCCGTCGGGCCC
>NZ_QPFC01000464.1:0-1328 GCF_003427465.1 Nocardiopsis sp. TNDT3
CTCCCGGACAGGCCCACGGCCTGCCGCCCACGGCCCCGGTCGCGCCGCCCGCCCCGCCCTCGCGGTCCGGTGCGAGCGACCCGGCCATGGCTGCCCGCTGCTTCCGCGCCCCCGACGGGCGCTGGTGGCACCGCATCGACATCACCGCCGACCACCTCAACGGCGCGCCCGTGGCCGTGCCCACCGGGTACGCCACCCACCTGGGCCTCCAGCCCGGGCGGCTGCTGTGCCTGACCGCCCCGGGCGCGGACCTGCTGGTGCTGGTCTGGCGCGACCAGCCGGCGTTCGACTCCCTGCGCCCCCTGCTGCGCCGCCAGGCCGCCCAGCCCGGCGACCGCGTGTTCATCACCGTGGCCGGGGACCGGCTGGACGCGCGCAAGCTGCCCGCCACCGACCTGAGCGGCCACTCCCCCACGGCCCGGGCGCTGCACCTGAGCGGCTACACCGCGCCCGCCTCCACCGAGGACGCCCTGAAGATCCTCTCCCGTCGGATCACCGACAGCGACGACGAGGCGTTCGCCGACCCCCAGTCACTGGTGGACCTGCTGTCCCTGCGCGGTGACAACGACATCGCCGCGGAGCTGCGCGCGGGCATGTTCGCCGCGCACTAGGCACGACTCGCCACGAGCGCCCGTCGCCCCCCGGCGGCGGGCGCTCTTCGCGTGCCGGGGCGCCGAGCGGTCCGGCAACGCAAGCGAACGGGGCGTTACGACGCCCTGAAGGCACACGAATCCCGCATGAACACACACAAAGACAGAAATAAAAACACACAAACCCTAGAAGTGGCCTTGTGCGTGTGGTTGACTACTCACCGCCCCCTTCCGGGTAGCGGTCCCACCCCCTGTTCCACGACCACACTGAGGAGTTCCATGTCCGCCGCGTTCTCACGAGGCAAGTCGCTCGCCCTCACCCTGGCCCTGGGCCTCCTGCTCTCCCTCGGCCTCGCGGTGGGCACCGCCACCCCCGCCGCGGCCGCGGGCACCTTCCGCCTGTGCAACGTGTCCTCCGACTACAC
Source organism: Nocardiopsis sp. TNDT3 (assembly GCF_003427465.1). Taxonomy (NCBI): domain Bacteria; kingdom Bacillati; phylum Actinomycetota; class Actinomycetes; order Streptosporangiales; family Nocardiopsidaceae; genus Nocardiopsis; species Nocardiopsis sp. TNDT3. The sequence continues at coordinate 1,016 of NZ_QPFC01000464.1, forward strand.
GGCCTACGCCGACTTCGGCAGCTTCACCACCTTCGTGGTCAACCCCGGCCAGTGCACCAGCACCGGCATCAGCTCCTCCGGTGTCTCCTACTCCGTGACGATCCGGGGCACCTGGGCCAACTCGCCGAGCAAGACCACCACCCAGTACCGGGTGCCCGCCGGGCGCAGCGTCGACTTCCACGCCGGCGGCACCTTCGCCGCCCCCCAGTTCAACCCCCTCGTCTACTGACGGCCCCGGGCGCCCGCGCCCGAAGGCCCTGAGGCTCCCACGGCCCCCGCGCCCGACCGCGCGGGGGCCGCTCCCGTCCCCGCG
>NZ_QPFC01000044.1:0-7216 GCF_003427465.1 Nocardiopsis sp. TNDT3
TCCGGCGGGTCGGTCGGGTCCGGGTCCGGCGGGTTCTCCGCCTCGCAGTTGCCGTCCGAGACCTGGTTGCCCTTGTTCGCGCCCGCGATCTGGCCCAGCATCCCCGGCACGCACCCGGCGTCGTCGAGTTCGTAGGAGTAGGGGATGCTCACCGACGTGGTGGACTGGGGGTTGGGCCCGGCGGGGTAGTTGTCGTCGCCCGGGCTGGACCAGGTGACGTTGTCGAAGATGTTGCCGCCGACCTCCCAGGTGCCCCTCTCGTCGGTGTAGAAGGTGCCCAGGACGTCCTTGGAGTCCTCGAAGTAGTTGTTCTCCACCTTCGCTCTGGCGCCGGCACGGGAGTTGATGCCGGACTCGTGGATCTGGGTGTAGTGGTTGCTGTACATGTGGCCTATGCCACCGCGCAGCAGGGGCGCGCGCGAGTCCAGGTTCTCGAACCGGTTGTGGTGGTAGGTGACGTAGCCGTTCGAGCGGTCGCTCTCGCTGGATCCGACCAGGCCGCCGCGGCCGGAGTTGCGCAGGATGCTGTAGGAGAGGGTGACGTACTGGGTGTTGTTCTTCATGTCGAAGAGGCCGTCGTAGCCCTCCGACTCCCCGCCCGACGCCTCCAGGGTGACGTGGTCCACCCAGACGTTGCGGACGCCGTTCTCCATGCCGATGGCGTCGCCGCCGTTGGACGTGGGCGAGCCGGACTTCTTGACGTTCCGGACGGTGACGTTCTGGATGATGATGTTGCTGGACTCACGGATGTGGATGCCCAGCTGGTCGAACACGGCCCCGCTGCCGGTGCCGACGATCGTGACGTTGCTGATGTTCTTGAGCTCGATCACGTCGTCGGCGGTGTCGCAGCTGTCGCCCGACACCTTGGAGGTGTTGCCGTGGTTGATGGTCCCCTGGACCTCGATGATGATCGGGGTGCTGGCGCTGGCCCGGTTGCACAGGGCCTCGTGGATCTGGGTTCCGGTCGTGGCCCGTACCGTCTGTCCGCCCGCGCCGCCGGTGGTCCCGCCGTTCTGGGTCGCGTAACCCGTGGCGCTACCGGTCTGCGCGGCCGCCGGGGACATCGGCAGGGCCAGACCGGCCGCCACCACCGCCGAGGCGGCCAACGTCGACAGGAGTCGACGGGTGGTTGTTCTTCTCACCGCTTGCCTTTCCAGTAGGGATGAGCACTGGGGTGTCCCAACTCACATTAGAGAAAGCGCTTTCCATGTCAAGGGGGTTAATGCAAACGCTTGCAAGAGGGACAAGTGTTGCCACAGCATTACAGGCTTGTGAACTGCGGACTTACTCGCAGCGGCGAAAAAAAATGGGATCGAGTCCCTCGAAGTATGCAACCGGTTGGTGCGCCTCACCGGCGACGTCACGGGACAGGAAGGCCATGTCCAGCCGACGCCGGACCGCCGCCCGGCATTCGGAGACGACGAGCCGAAGAAACGGACACTTTCAGTCAATTCAGACACAGGTGAGCAGGTTGAGCCCCCAGGCGAACGGAGCCCCGCAGGCCCGTACGCGGTTCCACCGCACCCGTGGTCCGGGCGGGCCCCATCAGGGGCTTCACCATGCCCCGACCGGTGGACTCCCCGGTTCCGGAAATTTTATGAAAACCACGGCTTGACTTCCGGAGTGTTCTCGCTCAGATTCAACGGCAAGGCCAACGACGCCCTCCGGCTTTCCGGGCAGGCCTTGCACACCGGATCCTGGTTCAAGCGTGCGCCAGGACACTCGAAAAAATGTTAACGCTAACATCCCAGATGAAGGTCCAGGACTCGTGGTGTACCCCCTCGTGCGGATAGTGCGACTCCAGGTCCTTGGAGGAAGAACGATGTCTACGTTGAGCAGGTCTTCGATCTCGCCGCCCTCCCGACCGCGAGGGTGGTTACTGCGGGTCCTCGTCGTCGTCCTGATGGCCCTGGTCGTCGGTGGTGCCGGTGCCGTGACGGTGCCGACGCCCGCCGCGGCGGCGACGGTGGACACCAACGCGTGGTACGTGCTGGTGAACCGCGACAGCGGCAAGGCGTTGGACGTGTACAACCTGGCCACCGGTGACGGCGCGCGGATCACCCAGTGGACACGGAACGACCAGTACCAGCAGCAGTGGCGGTTCGTCGACTCCGGCAACGGTTACTACCGGTTGCGGTCACGGCATTCGGGCAGGGTGCTGGACGTCCACAACTGGTCGACCGCCAACGGCGGCGGTATCGTCCAGTGGACCGACCACGACCAGGCCAACCAGCAGTTCCGGCTGGAGGACTCGCCCGGCGGCCACATCCGTCTGGTCAACCGGCACAGCGGCAAGGCCGTGGAGGTCCAGGGCGCCTCGACCGCGGACGGTGCCAACGTCGTGCAGTACGACGACTGGGGCGGCGGCAACCAGCAGTGGCGGCTCGTCCGCGTCGACGGCGCGGGACCGGGCGAAACGTGCGCCCTTCCGTCGAGTTACACCTGGACGTCGACCGGGCCGCTGGCGCAGCCGAGGCCGGGGTGGGCCTCGCTCAAGGACTTCACCCACGCCCCCTACAACGGCCAGCACCTCGTCTACGCGACGACCCACGACACCGGGACGTCATGGGGCTCGATGAACTTCGGCCTCTTCTCGGACTGGTCCCAGATGGGCTCGGCCAGCCAGAACCCGATGCCCTTCTCAGCCGTCGCGCCGACGCTCTTCTACTTCGCCCCCAGGGACGTCTGGGTGCTCGCCTACCAGTGGGCCGGTCCCGCCTTCTCCTACCGGACATCGACCAACCCCGTCAACGTGAACAGTTGGTCGGCTCCGCAGACGCTCTTCTCCGGAAGCATCGGTGACTCCTCCACGGGGCCCATCGACCAGGCGCTCATCGGCGACAGCACGCACATGTACCTGTTCTTCGCCGGGGACAACGGCCGCATCTACCGGGCCGGCATGCCCATCGGCGACTTCCCGGGCAGCTTCGGCTCGACCTCGACGGTCGTCATGTCCGACAGCACCAACAACCTGTTCGAAGCGGTTCAGGTCTACAGGGTCGAGGGCGAGAACCGGTACCTCATGATCGTCGAGGCCATCGGCGCGCAGGGGCACCGCTACTTCCGCTCGTTCACGGCCACCAGTCTGGACGGCACGTGGACACCCCAGGCCGCGACCGAGGGCAACCCCTTCGCGGGTCGGGCCAACAGCGGCGCCACCTGGACCAACGACATCAGTCACGGTGAGCTCATCCGCACCAACCCCGACCAGACCATGACCGTCGACGCCTGCGACATGCGGTTCCTCTACCAGGGGCGCTCCCCCGGCTCCGGCGGCGACTACGGCCTCCTGCCCTACCGGCCCGCAGTGCTGACGTTGCGGCGCTGAACCCCCGAGCAGGGTCGTCCCGAAGTCGAGTGGCCCCCGGGCGAACCGGCCACGGCCTCCGAGTCGGAGCCTCGCGTTGCGGGAGAGCATCCTATCGGCCTCCCCGATCACCGCGGCCCCGGCCACAGGGGGTACTTCGGGGGGTCCGGGGGCCTCCCCCGGAAAGCATCGCGGGCCGCGGCGAGCCGGTCGAAGACCGGCGAGCAGCGGCCCGCGCCACGTGGACCCTGGGCAACCCAACTACAACCCCCGGGGCGAAGCCCCGCGTTGTGAGGGAGTGCCCCGCCCACCTCACCGATCGACGCGCCCCCGACCGCAGGGGGTGCCTCGGGGGGTCGGGGGGTCTCCCCCCGGGAAACACGAAGGACGACCCTGCTCGGGGGCCTTCGGCCGCCTCGCCGGGTCGTCCCGAGTCCGTGGGCGCGAAGGGACTCGAACCCCTGACCTATTGCTTGTAAGGCAATTGCTCTAACCAACTGAGCTACGCGCCCGTGCGTCGGACGAGATCATACCGCTTCGCCGGAATCACCGCGCCCGGGTTTCAGACCAGCTCGCGCAGCTGCCGCAGGTACTCGTCCACGTCACGCGGTTCGGAGAACCCGGTGACGGTGGACCAGCGCACGACTCCCCCGGCGTCGATCAGGAAGGTCCCCCGCCGCGCGGTGCCCCGCTCGGGGTCGAACACCCCGTAGGCCCGGGCCACGCCGCCGTGCGGCCAGAAGTCCGACAGCAGGGGGAACGGGAAGCCCTCCCGGTCGGACCACGTGCGCAGGGCGAAGACGGAGTCCACCGACACCGCCATGACCTCGGCGCCGAGATCGGCGAACTCGGGGTGGCGCGCGCTCAGCTCGGCGAGCTCCCCCGAGCACACGCCCGAGAAGGCCAGCGGGTAGAAGACCAGCAGGACGGGGCGGCCCGACACCGGGGAGGTGTCCTGGCCGTACTGGTCCTGGAGGGTGAAGTCGGGCGCGGGGGCGCCCACGGGGGCGGTCATGGATCCCTTTCGTCGGCGAGCACTCCTCAGCGCCGCGCGCCCGCCTCGGGGACGCGCGGCACCGGATGCCTCACCCTTGGCGGGTGGTGTCCGTCACCGCTTGGGAACGACCAGCCGCGTACCCGACCAGTCCGCGCCGATGCTGACTGCGCTGGTCTGGGAGAGGCCCGACGTCGTCGCGGCCTCGGCGACCTCGTTGGGCGACACGTGCAGGTCACGGCCCGCCTTGGGCGTGAGCACCAGGATGGTCCCGCCGTCGGCGATGGTGGTCACCGTGTCCATCAGCGCGTCGGTGAGGTCCTCCTCCTCGTCGGACCGCCACCACAGCAGTGCCGCGTCGACGTCGCCGTCGTAGTCCTCGTCGACCAGCTCCTCACCGGTGAGTTCGGTGATGGATGCGCGCAGGTTCTCGTCGACGTCGTCGTCGAAGCCGAATTCCTGCACCACCTGACCCGGCTTGAATCCGAGTCGGTCAGCCAAGCCGCGTTCGCTCTGTGCCTGGCCCGCGGTCGCGCTCACGAAAGTTCTCCTCCACAGATGGTTTTTCTCAATCTTGCCTGCACGAAGCAGTTGTCACAACGACGCCGGGCTGTTTGCGCGCCCGACACGTGGGTCCGCTGACCATCGCTGATGGCCTAGTTCACACGCTAGCGGCATGTTCCGTCAACGCGCTGCCAAACCTTGCCCGTCAGGACGAGAGGTAGGACAGGCGCACCCTGCGGTCGGGGTTGTCCACGTTGAGGTCCACCACGGCGATGGACTGCCACGTGCCGAGTTCGAGTCGGCCGCCGACGACGGGGACGGTGGTCTGGGGTGCGACGAAGGCGGGCATCACGTGCGACCTGCCGTGACCCCGCGAGCCGTGCTTGTGCCGCCACCGGTCGTCGGCGGGCAGCAGGTCGGCCAGGGAGGCGAGGAGGTCGTCGTCGGACCCCGCCCCGAGTTCGATGATCGCCACACCCGCCGTGGCGTGCGGGACGAAGACGTTGAGCAGTCCGTCCCCTCCGGCCCCGGCGACGAAGTCGCCGCACTGGCGGGTGATGTCGGTGACGCTCTCCGATCCACCGGTGTGCAGCTCCAGGATCTGTGTCCTCATAGCGCCACCTTCGCGCAGGCGCGGCGCTCGTGCAACCATCCGGCTCCCGGCTGTGGATGGCGCTCGGCCCGGTGAGGGGCCATACTCGTCCCCCACATGTGCGAACCTGGTCGAAAGGAGGCGAAACGGTGACTGCTTCTTTACTTCTGGGGCCCCTGCTCAGGCACCCGGGGGAGACCACCGCCACAGTGTGGGTGGAGACGGACGCCCCCTGCGCGGTGCGTGTCGTGGTCGGCGGCGCCGCCGAGGCGACCGCCCGGACCTTCACCGTGCACGGCCACCACTACGCCGTCTGCACGGTCGCGGGGCTGGTCCCGGGCTCCCGCCTGCCCTACGAGGTGTTCCTGGACGAGGACCGGGTCTGGCCGGAGCCGGACAGCCCCTTCCCGCCCAGCACCGTGCGCACCGTGGACCCGGAGGCGCCCACGCGGCTGCTGTACGGGTCCTGCCACACGCCCACCCACGACACTCCCGAGGGCGTGGTCCGCTACGGCCCCGACATGCTGCGCGCCACGGCCCGGCGGCTGGCCCGCGAACCGGTCGGGGGCAACCTGGCGCTGCTGCTCATCGGCGACCAGGTCTACGCCGACGAGGTGCAGGAGTCGATGCTCGCGTTCCTGCGCGAGCGTCGCGTCCGCGGGGGCGCCCGCGACGACCCCGACGACGAGGTCGTGTACTACGACGAGTACGCCGAGCTGTACCGGCAGGCCTGGAGCGACCCGCAGGTGCGGTGGCTGCTGTCCACCGTGCCGACCCTGATGGTCTTCGACGACCACGACGTCCGCGACGACTGGAACACCTCGGCCGCCTGGCGGCGCGCCATGGACCGCCAGCCCTGGTGGCGCAGGCGCATCACCAGCGGTCTGGGCTCCTACTGGGTGTACCAGCACCTGGGCAACCTCTCCGAGCAGGAGAGGGAGGGCGACCTGCTGTGGAAGCGGGTGCGCGACGCCGACGGCGACGCCGAGGACCTGGTCGACGCCTTCGCCTGGCAGGCCCACAGCGAGCCGTCGAGCTACCAGTGGGGGCACCACCACGACTTCGGCGGTGTCCGGCTCGTGATGGCCGACACCCGCTGCTCCCGCGCCCTGGGCGAGGGCGACCCCTCCGACGGGTCCAGGTCGATCCTGGGGCCCCAGGGCCACGACTGGCTGGACGGGCACCTGACCGGCGGGCCGGACCACGTCGTGGTCGCCTCGACCGTCCCGGTGCTGCTGCCCCCGGCCGTGCACCGGTTGGAGGCCTGGAACGAGGCGGTGTGCGCGGGCGCCTGGGGGCGGTGGCTGGCGGGGCCCGCCGAGCGGCTGCGCCAGGACATCGACCTGGAGCACTGGGCCGCCTTCCAGTACTCCTTCCGCCGACTGTCCGACACCGTGGGCGAACTCTCGCGGGGCGAACGGGGCCCGGCCCCGGCCACCGTGCTGTTCCTGGGCGGGGACGTGCACTTCTCCTACCTGGCGCGCGCCCGCCACCGCGGGGGCGGCGCGAGCCGGGTGACCCAGCTGGTCTCCTCCCCGCTGTGCAACCAGGCCCCGACGAGCATGCGCCGCATGGTCCGGCTGTCGGTGAGCCGCCCGCTGCGCGCGATCGGGTGGCTGCTGACGCGGCTGGCGGGGGTACCCGAGCCCGATCTGCGCTGGGACCTGGGGTCGGCCCCCTACTTCGGCAACACCCTGGGCCAGGTGGACTTCGACGGGCGCGCGGCCAGGGCCTCCTGGTACCACTGCGCCCAGGGCGGGGGCGACGCGCTGCCCGACGTGCGCATGACCGCGGACCTCTGACGAAGCACCGCACCGGC
>NZ_QPFC01000465.1:0-13636 GCF_003427465.1 Nocardiopsis sp. TNDT3
GGGATCACCGGGGGGACGCCGCGGTTCGGTCCGGGACGCGGTACCCATTATCCGGTTCGCGACGACACGACGCCCCGGCCGGGGGGCCGAGCCGCCGTGCCGCGCCTCGCCGGGGTCGCGGCCGGGCAGGCCCGTCACGCGGGCCCCGCCCGGGCCGGGACGGCGGCGAACGCCGTCCCGGGGCGCGTGGACCACACGGGTCCGCCTGGCCACATCCGGCCACGGCGGCGGACTCCCGCCATGTGAGGGCCCCTCGCGCCGTGCCGGGATCCGCGCCGCCCGAAAGGCCGGTGCCGCGCGGGACCCTCAGCGGGGGAAGGCCGCCACCGCGTGGAGCCGGGCACCGTCCGAAGGCCCGTGCTCGTACCGGGTGGAACCCGCACCGCGCGAAGGCGCGCGGCGCGGAACTCCCGTCACGCGGGCGGTTCGCTCCATCCCACCTGGACCAGGTCCGGACGCTGGCCGCGGCGGGCCAGCTGGGCGCGGCCGACCGGCAGCTGCTTGGACGCCGTGCCGTTGGCCAGGCGCCCCTCCATCCGGTCTCCGGAGAAGAGCACGCCCGGCGTGGCCATGTCGCTGAGCGCCTGGAGCACCGGCTCGAACATCGCCCGCGCCGAACCGCCCGTGCGGCGGGCCGCGATGATGTGCAGCCCCAGGTCGGAGCCCTGCGCGATGAAGGGCACCAGCGGCGCGAGCGGGTTCGCCCTCGCCCCCAGCATGTCCATGTCGTCCACGACGATGAACAGGTCCAGGCCCTTCCACCAGCTGCGTTCACGCAGCTGCTTGGGGGTCACGTCCGGCCCCGGCAGGCGCTGCTTCAGCGAACCCGCGAGGTTCGCGGCGACCGCCTGGGTCTGCTCCGCGCTCGTGCAGTAGGCCAGCAGGTGGTCCTCCGGGACCAGCTCCAGGTGGCTGCGGCGGAAGTCCACCATGACCACGCCGATCTCCGTGGGCGGGCGCTGCACGATCTGCTTGACCAGTCCGCGCAGGAGGGTGGTCTTGCCGGTCTGCGGGTCGCCGTACACCACCAGGTGCGGGTCCCGGGACAGGTTCGTGGTGACCGGTGCCAGCGTGCTCTCGGCCAGGCCCACCACCAGTTCGGCGGCACGGCCCTTGGGAGCCCGGCGGCCCTTGAGCAGGTCGGACAGCTCCACCTTGGAGGGCAGCGTCTTGACGCCCTGGACGGCCTTCTGCGGCCAGCGCTCCCCGATCCGCTTGACCAGGTCCCGGATCCCGTCGGTGACGTCCTCGTCGCTGGCCACCGCGTCCACCCGCGGCAGGGCCACGTGCGTGTGGTGCTCCTCCGCGGTCAGGCCGCGCCCCGGGGTGTCCTTGGGCAGCGCCTCGGCGACCTTGCGCCCGATCCCCGAGTCCATCGGGTCGCTCAGCCGCAGCTCGAACCGGCCGCCGAACAGCGCCTGCAACCGGGACCGGATCTGCGAGGAGGCGGCGCCGGTCAGGATCGTGTGCACGCCCAGGGACGGGCCCCGGGTCGCGATGTCCATCAGGACCTCGTCGGCCTCGTCGAAGGTGTCGCGCACCGAGGACCAGCCGTCGACCAGCAGGAACAGGTCGCCCACCACGTTCGCGGGCACGGTCCCGTCCGCGCGCGCCTGGCGCAGCGCGGCGGGGGAGTCGAGCCGGTACTTGCGGAACACGCGCTGGCGCCGGTCCAGCTGGGCGCGCACGTCCACCAGCACCCGCTGCACCTTCTCCGGATCGGCCCGCCCGGCCACGCCCGCCACGTGCGGCAGATCCTCCATCGCCTGGAGCGCGCCGCCGCCGAAGTCGATCGCGTACACGCCCACGCGGCCCGGCGGGTACCGCCACGCCAGGCTCGCGACCACCGTGCGCAGCAGCGTCGACTTGCCGGACTGGGGCCCGCCCAGCACGATGACGTTGCCCTCGGCGCCGGTGAAGTCCATCTCGGCCGGAACGACGCGCTGCTCGCGGGGGATGTCGGTCAGGCCGATGACGGCCCGCATGTCCGACGGGCGCGGCTCGGTTCCGGCGCCCTCCAGGTCCTCGCCCTCGCCCAGCTCCTCCAGGACCCTGTCGAGGGTGAGCAGTCGCGGCAGCGGCTCCAGCCAGATCGGCCGTACCTTCTCCGCGCCCGAGGCCACCAGCCGGTCCACCGTGACCTGGAGCGTGGTGCGCTTGTCCTCCCCGCGCCCGGACCCCTCGCCCCTGCCGCGGACCGACTCCACCAGCGACTCCACCAGCGAGCCCGCCCCGGTCACCTTGTTCAGCCCGTTGAAGGAGAGCAGGGGCAGCACCGGTTCGTGCTCCTCCTTCTCCTCCTGGACCGGCGGCTCGTAGGGCTGCGACACCATCGCCGCCTTGAACCGCTCGAAGACCGACGTGTCCACCTTCAGGTAGCCCGAGCCCGGTTCGGGCGGCAGGTGGTAGGCGTCGCCCACGCCGATGGCCTCGCGGCTCTCCGCCTCGGAGAACGTGCGCAGGCCCACCCGGTAGGACAGGTGCGACTCCAGGCCCTTGAGCTTGCCCGACTCCAGGCGCTGGGTGGCCAGCAGCAGGTGCACGCCGATCGACCGGCCGATGCGCCCGATGGCCACGAACAGCTCGGCGAAGTCGGGGTGCGCCGTGAGCAGCTCGGAGAACTCGTCGATGATGATCAGCAGGTGCGGCAGCGGTTCCAGGCCGGGGTCGTTCTCCCGGGCCGCCTCGTAGGCGTGCAGGTTGGGCAGGTTGCCCGCGTCCTTGAGGATCTGCTGGCGGCGCACCAGCTCGCCGTAGGTGGCCTCGCGGAACCGCAGGACCAGTGAGTCGTCGTCGGCCAGGTTGGTGATCAGGCCGGTGCTGTGCGGCAGGCGGTCGGTGTCGGCGAAGGTCGCGCCGCCCTTGAAGTCCACCAGCAGCAGCGCGAGCGACTCCGGCGAGTGGTTGATGACCAGCGAGGCCACCATGGTCCGCAGCATCTCCGACTTGCCCGAACCGGTCGCGCCGACCACCAGGCCGTGCGGGCCCATGCCGCCGAACGCCGACTCCTTCAGGTCCAGCAGCACCGTGTTGCCGCTCGGCCCGACGCCGATCGGCACCCGCAGGTAGTCGCCGGTGCTGCGCCTGCGCCAGGTCTGCCGGGTGTCCAGCTGGGCGACGTCGGCCACGCCCAGGATCTCCGGGAGCCCCACGGTGGCGTGCATGGCGTCGTCGCCGTCGGTGACGGCGATGCCGTACGGGGCCAGGATGCGGGCCAGGGAGGTCAGGTGCGCGACGTCGGACCGGTCCGCGCGGCCCTCCAGCGGGACGCGCGGCGCGTCCTCGGAGGTGTCGGCGTGCTCGGTGGCCTCGGTCAGCGTGCCGTCGGCGTCGATGCGCAGCCGCAGGTCCACGCCCTCCGGCTCCTCGCGCCGGTCCGCCACCAGGGCGATCACGTGGATGCCCAGGTCGGCCAGGGAGGTCACCGGCGGTTCGGCGTGCAGTCCGGACAGGGTCGACTGGTACTCGCCGTCCAGGACCACGACCAGGCGCTGGGTGCCCGGGCCGGGCGGTGCGCCGCGGCGCCGCTGGAGGTCGACGGTGCGCCGCTCGATCTCGTCGGAGAGCAGTTCGGCGATCTGCACGGTGTTGACCGCGACGAAACGGGCGGGCAACGGCCCGTCCTTGGCGTCGTCGAAGGTGTTGTGCGGCAGCCACTTCAGCCACTCCCAGTGGGACCGCAGCTTGTTGTCGCGCACCACGCCGATCCGCAGGTCGTGCGGGGAGTGGAAGGTGGCCATCTGCGCGACGAGCGAGCGGGCCAGCCCCCGCGCCGCCTCGCGGTCGCCCACGACCGACACCACGCCGTGCTCGCGCAGCGGCAGGACCAGCGGCATCTCGGGAACGTTCGCGTACAGCTCGATGAGCTGGTCGGCCGCGCCCTGGCACACGGGGTCGTAGACGATCAGCGGCGAGGAGGTGTCGACCTTGAGCCTGAGCCGCCGCGCCAGCGGGCGCGTCCCGGTGCCCGCCCGCAGGTCCAGGAAGTCCGGGTCGGCGGCCCGCCGCTCCCACCGGCGCGTCCGCGACCGCGCCGGATCGACGAGCAGCTGCGGGTCGGGGTGGCGGAACGCGCTGTCGGCGCGCTGGACGGAGGCCACGTCCCGGACGATCTCGCGGAGCTGGTCGAGGTAGTCGACGTAGCGTTCGCGCTGCTCGCGGATGCGCTTGCGCGGGCCGTTGTGCTGGGCCACGAACATGATGATGCCGACGACCACGCTGGCGATCATGATCATCACACCGGCGACGGCCATCAGGGGACGGTGGCCCATGGTGATGGACATCAGCAAGGAACCCGAACCCGTGATGATCGGCATGATGATCATCGCGCCGGAACTCGACGAGGGCGGATTCTCCGGCATCTGCGGAGGGGTCGCGATGACGAGCGGAGTGTTCCCGGGGGCGGTCGGGACGCTGCGAGCTGGGCGGGGTACGGGTCTCGTCGCCACGGGGATCTCTTTCGGTCCGCCTACGGGGGCTGGTGTCTGGGTGGCTACGCTAGGAATGATCTCGCGATCCCCGCGAATCGCCTAATTCACGTCCGTCTCCCCCCGAGGGTGACAACCGCCCACGACGAACGACAAAGGAATTCTTGGTGTGAGTGGATACTGCCGGGTCACGGTGACCGGACCGGAACGCTGGGCCGATCTGGCACTCCCCGGAACGGTTCCCGTGGCCACACTGATGCCCCGCATCCTGGAGGTCTGCGCACCCGAGGAGGAGGGCACCGAACCCGCCGCGTGGACGCTCACCACCGTGGAGGGCGAGCCCGTCCACCCCGACCAGCCGCTGGAGGACGCGGGCGTCTACGACGGCGACGTGCTGGTGCTGGACCGCCGCACCGCGCCCGGCAGGCCCGCGCACGTGGACGACGTCCGCGGAGCGGTCGAGGACCGCGTCGACGCCACCGCGCACATCTGGAACCCCACGACCACGCTGTCCTTCGGCCTCCTCGTCGCGGCCATCGGCCCCCTGCTGCTGTTGGGGCTGATGATGCGGCTGAGCCCGTCCGCCTGGCACCTGGGGATCGCCTCGGCGGGAACCCTGTTCACGGTCGCGGTGATGCTCCTCGCCGCGCGCAGGCCGCTGCCCGCCGTCGCGCACGTGCTGTTCACGACGGCCTGCGCGTGGGGCGCGGTCACCGCCGTGCTCGCCGCGAACCTGCTGACCGACGCGAACTTCCTGGTGCAGGCGGCCTTCGCGCTGTCCGGCGCCCTGCTGGTGGCGGTGATCGGCTGGACGATGCACGAGACGGGGCTGGCCTACATCTGCGCGCTCGGCGTGCTCGCGGTGACGGCCGGAGTGCTCGTGGCGGTGGGCGTCTTCGTGGAGCCGGTGCAGGGGGCGCGGTCCATGGGGCTGGTCCTGGCGCTGTGCGTGGGCGCGCTGCCGCGCGTGGCGATGGTGATGGGCGGGCTGTCCGGGCTCGACTACGAGGTGGGGCGCTCGGGGCAGGTCACCACGGACCGGTTCGAGGACACCTTCGGCAACACCGACCGCATCCTGCTGGGCATCGTGCTGGGCGCGGCGGTGAGCGGCGGCGCGACGACCGTGCTGCTGGCCTACCTGGCCACGGGCCTGCCCGACCTGCTGCTGTGCGCGCTGCTCTCGCTGCTGCTGGTGCTGCGCTCGCGGCTGTTCGACCGGATCCGGCACGTGCTGCCGCTGCGCCTGGCGGGGGTGCTGGGCCTGGGCGCGGCGGGCGTCGCGACGGTCGGCGAGTACGCGTTCCTGGCGCCGTGGCTGCCGCTGGTCGCGCTCGTGGCGGGGATCGCGCTGGGCGTGCTGAGCTGGGTGCGGCTGACCGACGTGCCGCGGGCCTCGCTGCGCCGCCTCCTCAACTGGACGGAGATCCTGGTGATCATCGCGATGTGCGCGGTGTTCGCCTGGGGGATGGGCCTGTTCGCGTTCGTGGAGCGGATGACCTCATAGCGGGGCCGGTTGCTCCGCGCCGCATCGCCGAGGAACGGATGGGCGCCTGGACCTGCACTTCTTGACGGTCTATCGGGCGGGCTGGATAGATTGTCGCCGTTACTCCCCCTCGGAACATTTGCCTGTACCCGTCCCGCAGGTGTTCCCCAGTACCTGGATATGGAGATCCCATGACTTCGGGTGAAGCGGGTTCGAACCCGTACGAATCCATGAGCGCTGCCGCCAAGGCCGAGGCCATGCTGGAGTCGATGGTCTATATCGGCATTGATTTCGAAGGCGCCGTCGAGGAGCTGACCGGAGCGGTGTCCTCCTATGTCAGGTCCGGATTGAGCGACTACTCGGACAGCACGACGGAGAACCTCAGTGCCGTCGTTCAGAACGGGATAGCCCTGGCGAGCAACGTCGAGGGAGCCAACACGTCGATCCTGGACGCGGACTACGAGAGCGCCGAAGAGGTCAGGGAGGGCCTGGAAGCCCTGGACATCCCGATCAACTTCTAGGCTCGCCGAAACCGATCGTTTCGTTGACTTTTCATATGGCAGGAGTTCTCCTTCATGGGTATCGCGGACATGTCCTTGGGACTTCCGGAGGATATCGACGCGGACGTTTCGACCATTGAGAGCAAGTGCGACACGCTTGATCGGATCTGCTCCACGATGATGGGACGTGCGCACGACACCGACGGCCATTTCCATGATGCGGCGGGGGAGTTCACCAGCGCGGTCGCTTGGGACCTCAGTTCCGCTTCCACGACCGAACTCGCCAAGTGGGAGGAGGCTTCGGGCTCCCTGACCTACGGTGCGGCGACTCTGCGCATGTGGGCCGAGGACATCGAAACGTACCGTTCCACGAGGGAAGAGCTCAAGGAGCGGTGGGAGGCGGCGAAGTCGTCGGCCCAGTTCAGAGTGGACAATCCGGTCCTGGGCAATCCTCTCGACCCGCTCGGTGGTCTGGTCGATTCATGGCTGACCGACCAGGAGGCGGCGGAGGTGGAGGCCCTCGGGGAGGTGAGGGCCCAGCTGCTGGGTGAGCACTCCACCGCTTGGAACACGCTGATGGACCAGGCGGAGCAGACCGAGAAGGACCTGCGCGACGGACCCAGCACGGAGAGCCTGGAGCGGATGATCGACGCCGGCCATCTGGGCTGGCGGCATATCGGGCTCTTCCCCCCGGACAACCCTCCGCCGCTGACGGAGGAGGAGGGTACGGAGGCCGCCGACGAGCTGGAGTCCTACCTGGAGGACCCGGAAGGGTACGAGGGCAACATCGCCGAGGTCCTGGCGATGCTGACCCTCGTGACTGGCAACGGGCCCTCCTACCAGAACAACGGAGGCCAGCCACCAGCTGACCACATGGACTTCCTGGAGGCCTTCTACGAGGGCTTCGAGGACACCCTCATCAACATCGACGGACCTCGTGGTGTGCTCGGCGCCGTGGACCTGTTGGAGAACGGCGAGGGCATCGACGACGAGATCCGGACGGGCTTCCTCAACTCCATGGGCGAGGGGCTCATGATGCTCTCCGACGAGAGCCTCTTCGGGGGCTACGACCGTCTGCCGGAGAGCGTGCGCAGGGCAGCGGAGGGGCCCTCGCTGATGGACCCGGACCAGTTCGAGCACTACGACCTCAACACCTGGTCCTCCGAGGTCGGTGCGCTGGAGACCCTGCTGAGCAGCGCCAGCCCGGACATGCGTGCCGGTGTGGACCTGTCCGCGACGCTCACCCTGTCCATGGGGCACTACGCGGGTGGTGGTGAGAACGCCGTCGGCGCCTGGGTCGGTGAGGAGGACACGCTCTCCCTCGTGGAGATCGCGAGCCGCAACCACGACGCGATGCACGACATCTTCACCGGAGAGTACGAACACCCCAACTTCGTGGGGGAGGACGGGGAGTTCAAGGAAAACGCCGTCGACACGACTCATCAGGAAGTGATCAACCGGGCCATTGAGGGCCTCTACACCCATGAGTGGAGCGACGACGGCGAGACGCTTCGCAACATGACGGACTGGATCGCCGAGGAAGCCGACAGCGATGATCCGTACGAGGTTGACAGATCCGAGAGAGCCTTCATTGGCCTGATCGATACCTTGACCAGCGACTACATGCTGGAAGCCCTTTCGTCCACCGGCCACGAGGTGGAGGACAGTTTTGAGACAGAGGGGCGTAACGGTCGGCCCGAGGAGCATATCTTTGATTGGAAGGATGTCTCCATGGGGCACCTTAATCCAGAGATAGCAGATAGTATGGCCGGAATATTCGAGGTCTACATCGATGCTTTCGCTGATGATGGGGTGATGGGAGGGGACGACAAGATCGACTCCGATGTGGAGACTGGCCACAACGGCAGTGGTGATTATGCTGTCTCCTTGGGTGATAGACGTGATTTCATTCAGCTGATTGCGGGTAATTCCGATGCGTTTGAGCGTGTGGTGGAATCCTCTTCCCAGTACACGAATGAGTCCCTGCAGGCTTATATGAACACCCATGATGGTTATCCGGATGTGAACCACGCGATGCGCTCTGGGCTTCTTTGGAACGCTGTGGAGACTGGTTTTGCGAACGAAGTGGCATCACGCCTGGAAAACCATACGGCCGAGCTAGACGACGAGAAGGCTCAGCGCGCGTTCGCTGTCGACATGGCTGCAACTTTCATTCCTAACCCTCAGGCCCTGGAGGGATTCAAGTTCGTTTCGAAGGAAATTATCGAGCATGTTGTTTCCGAAGAACATATGTCCGAGGAGGAACTTGCCGGGCTCTCCGGCCTCCCCGGTGGCGTGACTGAAGCCGAGGTCCAACTCCATGCCATGAGTGGGTTGGAGAACAGCGAGGAGTGGGATGGTGAGCAACCACCGCCCCGGATGAAGGACGAGGACGGTGAGTTCGACCCGACCACCGAGTCGTGGGGATATTCGGGAAACACCGAAGAGAGGGAAGAACGGCAGGCTTACTTCGAAGACATCCGCTACGAGTCCTGGCCCGGTGCGGAGAACGGTAAACCGGTGGAGGACGTGGTGGAGGACTTCGTGCAGATGTTCAACACTGGATACGGTGTTCAGAGATCGGAGTAGGCAGGATGCGTCTGTCACCCAAGGGTATGCGCGTTTTCTTGGCGGTTGTGGTGGCACTCGCCGTGTTGACCGCAGGCCTGTTCGCGGGACCCCGTCTCCTGGACTGGCTCCGACCTGTGGACCACACGGTCGCCGAGACCGTGGTGCCCGACCGCGAGGTCCCCAGCACGGTTTCCGAGGTGGCATGGGAATGGCGGCCTCCCGAAAACGAGCTCATCGACGGCGTCCTGCCGATCCCGAACGGCGCGGTCGCCGTCTCCGACAGCGGTGTGACCGCGCTCGAAGGGGTTGCTGGCGAGGAGATGTGGCGCTACCGGCGCTCGGACGCGGTGGTGCGTTCCGCCAACGTGACACCGGACCGGGAGAGCGTCGTGGTCTCCTTCTCCGACATGGACGTCGAGGAGGACGCGCGGGTCGAGACGATCGTCGTTCTCGACGGCAGAAGCGGGGAGATCAGGGACGAGTACGAGCTGCCCTCACCGTCGGTGGAGGCATCGGCCTCCCGGTTCAGACATGTCACCGACGAGGTCTTTCTCGCCCCTGGTGAGAACGCCATGGGGATCGACGCCTTCGCGTTGGAGGGCGGCGAGCGGGTGTGGTCCCACGAAGGTGGCGGTGCTGGTGCGCCAGGACCCCTCATCACGGCAGAGGGAACCGCCATCGCGACGGAAACCGTCAGCGAGGAACCGGGTGGGGAGCTGACTCTCATGATGACGGGCCTGGATACGGAGACGGGCGAGGTCCTCTGGGAGGAGGAACAGCCTCTTGCTGACTACGAGGAACCGTTCGAGTTGCGGCACGAACCCTCGTGGGGCGCGATCCACCTGCGTTTCGTCGAGCAGGGTGAGGGGACCGTTCATCTGCTTCTCGACCCTTCGACCGGACAGGTGCTGGCAGCCCCGTCGGCACAGCCGTTCTGGGTCCTGGAGAGTGGTTACGTCACTCTGTCCCGCGCCCCGGAGGACGAAGACCGCGTCCAGTACGAGTACAGGAGTTTCGACGACGCCGAGGAGCGGTCCCTCACGGCTGAAAACGGTTCCGCAGACGCGGACCTCCATCCAGGACTGGCTACCGAGGAGGGTGTTCTCAGGCTGTCTTACGCGGAGGAGGACATGACCCGAGGGCCGACGGCACTGGAGGTACTCCCTTGGGAAGGCGAACCGAGAACGATCCCCCTAGGCTTCACTGTGCACGAGTGGCTGGCTGCGGGCAGCGGCGGGACGCCTGCTGAGACGTCGGTCCCGCACATGGTTTCTGCGCCGGGGGCGGTCGTGGTCGTGGACCAGGAGAACTGGGGCACGGAGATGGTCGGCCTCAACTGAACGCCGCCCCGGCGCGGCGGGTCAGTCGGTGCGCCCGGTCCCGCAGGGGGTCCGCGCGGCCTCGGTGGACTCCCGCATCGCGGCCAGGGCGCGGCGGCGGCGCGCCTCGCGCAGCGAGACGCCCACGATGCGGGTGGCCGCGGCGGCCGTCACCACGGCCAGCGGGATGACGAGCAGTGAGGCGGGCTGCCGGATGGGGCGGTACCGCGCCCCCTCCCGGTCGATCAGCAGGAAGCCCGCGGGCCGCACCCGGACGAAGCCGCTGCCCCCGGCGCCGTCCCCTCCCGCGGCGAACAGGCGGCTGGAACCACCGCCCATGATGGTCAGCGCGGTCACCCGGGCCACCGGGACGACCGTGGACCCCTCCGCGACCACGGCCGCGCCGAACGCCGACGAGGACCGCGCGGAGGCGCCGGTGTTCTCGATCAGCCTGGCCAGCGCGGACAGGGCGGGACTGGTGCGGCGGGCGCGGCGGCCCAGGGCGGTGTCCGGCATGGCGGCGGGTCCCTTCGTGGCGGTTGCGTACCCGCCCCATTGTGTAACGCGGCCGAGGTGCCCGGAACGTTCCTGGCCTGTTCCGGACACCGGGTCGCGGCCTGCGGAAGGCGGCGTTGGCCGGAACGCTGTGTGACGGAATGTGAGGGGAGGGCGATATGGTGTCCGCCGTCCGCGTTCCCCAGGAAGGAAACCCCCGGTGTCCCCTGCGCCCCACACGACGAAGACCGCGACCGCGCTGGTCCTGGCCCTCCTGCTGACCGCCTGCGGCGGCGCGGAGCCGGAGCAGGCCGCGGACGCCCCCGACGCCGCCGCGGCCGACGCCCAGGACTCCCCGACCGAGGGGACCCCCGAGGAGGCGGTCGAGCTGGTGGACCCGATGGAGCTCGCCCCCGACGACCTGTGCGCCGTCCCCTCGGACGAGACGCTGGACGAACTCCTCGGCGGCGAGGACATGCGCAGCGACGCCCAGCAGACCACGGGCCGCCCCGACCCCGCCGACCTGGAGGACCTCGACCGGCTGCGCATGTCCTGCCTGCTCGTCACGGCGGGCGGGCTCACGCTCCAGTACGACATGGAGGTCCACGAGGGCCCCTACGCCGACAGCACCCTCGCCGGCGTCACCGAGGAGGAGGCCGACCCCGGGATCGACCTCGGCGACTTCGCGGTCACCGGTTCCGGCTCCGGTGACGACGGGGCGGACGTCACCGTGGTCGAGGGCCAGGTCATGGTGCACGTCAGCTACAAGCAGGTGGGGGGCGGCGCGCAGGAGGAACTGCTCGACGGCGCCCTGACGGTGGCCGAGGAACTGCTCGCCTCGGTCGGGTAGCGGCTCCCGAACCGGGACCCGGGTCCGGCCCCGGGCCCCGGTTCGGGAGCGGCGGCCGGACACGTGCCGGTAGGGGGACGGAGCCCGGGTCTCCCGCGGCGGGGCCCCGCCGGTCCGGACGCCCTCCACCTCCCCTGCGCGGTGACTCCCCCGCCCACTTCTTCCCCGGGGCCTCGGAGAGCGGGCCCGCCGCACGCCCGCGGCCCGGCTCAGGGCGTGAGCACGTTGATCAGGCTCAGTTCGGTGTCGTAGACGGCGACGTCGCCGGTCCCCGTGCGCAGGCCCGCCACCCGGGACCCGTCCTGGGACAGGGCCATGGGGAACACCCGGGGCAGGTCCGGGCCCAGCGCGACCTCGGTCGCCGAGGCGTACCGCCACGCGACCATGTCGCCGCGGCCGGTGGAGGGGTCCAGGCGGGCGGCGAACACACGGCCGCTCGCGGCGCTGTACGCGACGTCCACCAGGATGCCCTCGTCCGAGCCGGGAACGAACTCGCGGACGATCGCTCCGGTTCCGGGCACGACGAGGAACACGGAGCCGGAGCGGATGAGCAGCACGGCCGAGCCGTCCGGGACGAGGTCGAACGAGGCCGCGCCGACACCGGCGCGCTCACGGATCAGGCCCCGCAGCGAGAGGCTCCCGGTGTCCCACACGGCGATCCCGCCGCCCTCCTCGCCGCCCGCCACCACGCTGCCGTCGAGCGAGTACCTGATCGAGCCCAGTACGCCCGAGCCGGACAGCCGCGCCTCCAGCTCCCAGGTGCGGGTGTCGTGCAGGTGCAGGTGCCGTCCGTCGGGGTCGCCGCGCACGCCCAGCGCGAGTGAGGAGCCGTCGGGGCTGAAGGCGATCGACCGCACGGCCCTCTCCTCACCGACGTCCCGCCTCCTGCCGGTCTCCAGATCGACGACGGTGGCGCCGTCGAGGGTTCCGTAGGCGAGCAGGCACCCGTCGGGGCTGAACGCCGCCGGGGTCGGCGGCACGGCGGAGGAGTCGTGGTCGATGCGGGCGATGGCGCGCGACTCCCGCCAGTCCCACAGGGTCACCGTGTCGATCTGGGAGACGGCCAGGACGGAGCCGTCGGGCGAGAAGGACAGCGCGAGCGGCACGTCCTCGGGGAAGGAGGCCATCGGGGTCCCGGTCGGCGCGAGGCTGTCGGAGACGGCCGATCCGGTCGCGGAGCAGTCGGCGGCGCCCTCGGCCGCCTGGGGGTCCCAGGAGGGGGCGGTGAAGGAGTACAGCCCCACGCTCACCAGGAGCACCACCACACCGGCCAGCGCTGCCGCGCGCAGCAGGGAGCGGCGGCGGCGTTCCCCGAGCCGTGAGGGTTCTTCGGGGTGGAGGGGGCGCATGGGTCCTCTGGGGGGTGTTACGGGGGTGAGCGAGGACGGCCCGACGGTTCCGGGCCGGTGCGTGTGTGGTTGTCAGCAGCCACCGTAACCCCAGAAGACCGCTGGTGGGGAATGGTTCTGGAGGGTTCGGACAGGTTATGTGCCTGTCTGTCAGTTTTTGGTGCCTTAGGTCCGAAGATCTCTCGGCCGGAGGAAGGCCGCAGGGACGCGCGGCGGGCGAAAGGTCCGCCGGGGCCTTTGGAAACGGGACGCGGGAACGCCCGTGTGCCAGGGGATTTCGGCTTTACGCCGAACCGGGGCGTGTCGAACCCTCCTGCGCGGGTAGGCGAAGGGGCAAGGGATCGTCCGCACGCGCGCCGGACAGGTGGCCGAGGGGCGTGTGCGGGAAGAGGGTCGTCTCCACGGGAGAACGGCGCCGCGCGGGGCGACGGGGTCCGCGCGCGGGGCCCGGGGACGCCGACAGGCGTGCCGGGCGCGTTCAGCGCCCGTACGAGGCCGTGCGCCGGACAGGGGAGTGCGCGGGCGGGTACGTGTGCGGAGCGGGCTCCGCGGGCGGCAGCCGGGGCCTCAGCGGGGCTGCGCTGGCCGGGGGCCTCGGATCCGGCCGTGCGGCCTCAGGCCGCGACCGTGTGTTTGATGACG
>NZ_QPFC01000466.1:0-1306 GCF_003427465.1 Nocardiopsis sp. TNDT3
GTCAGCCACGCCCACACCTGGTACGCCCAGGAGACCCAGTCGTTCGCCGACATCAAGTCCCTGGGCGCCAACGCCGTCCGCGTCGTCCTCAGCAGCGGCCAGCGCTGGACGGAGAACACCGCCGCCGACGTGGCCAACGTCGTCGACGAGTGCAAGACCAACCGGCTGATCTGCGTCCTGGAGGTGCACGACACCACCGGTTACGGCGACCAGGCCGGGGCCGCCACGCTCGACCAGGCCGTCGACTACTGGCTGCGCATCCAGGAGGCCGTCGAGGGCGAGGAGGACCACATCCTCGTCAACATCGGCAACGAGCCCTACGGCAACGACGCCGCGATCAACCAGAACTGGGCCGCCGACACCAGCGACGCCGTCAACCGCCTGCGCGACGCGGGCTTCGACCACACCCTGGTCGTGGACGCGCCGAACTGGGGCCAGGACTGGGCGGGTGTCATGCGCGACAACGCCCAGTCGGTGTTCGACTCCGACCCGCACGCCAACACGGTCTTCTCCGTGCACATGTACGGCGTCTACCAGCAGGAGTCGACGGTCGTCTCCTACCTGGAGCACTTCGTCGACGCGGGCCTGCCGCTGATCGTCGGCGAGTTCGGCCACGACCACTCCGACGGCAACCCCGACGAGGACGCCATCATGTCCCACGCCGAGCGCCTGGGCCTGGGCTACATCGGCTGGTCCTGGAGCGGCAACGGCAGCCCCGTGGAGTACCTGGACATGGTCGAGGGCTTCGACGTCGACAGCCTGACCCCCTGGGGCGAGCGCATCTTCAACGGACCGGACGGCATCGCCGCCACCGCCGAGGAGGCCCCGGTCTACGGCGGCGGCCCCGACCCGACCGACCCGCCCACCGAGGAGCCCACCGACCCGCCGACCGAGGAGCCCACGGACCCGCCGTCGGGTGAGTGTGAGGCGGTGTACTCGGTGACGAACCAGTGGCAGGGGGGTTTCCAGGCGCAGGTGACGGTGACGGCGGGTGCGGCTCTGTCGGGGTGGACCGTGGAGTGGACCTTCGGTAGCGGTGAGAGTGTCTCGCACGCCTGGAACGCGTCGGTGTCGGGCAGCGGTGGCAGTGTGACCGCGACGAACGTGGGTTACAACGGCGTGCTGGCGGCGGGGCAGTCGACCTCGTTCGGGTTCGTCGGCAACTCCAGCGGCGGTGTCTCGACCCCCGAGCTGACGTGCAGCGCGTCCTGACCCGCCCGCACCCTGCTCTTTCCGTGCTCCTACGACCCAGTGCCCCTGCAACACAGTGCCCCTGCAACCCAGAGCCCCTGCAACCCAGAGCCCC
>NZ_QPFC01000467.1:0-3884 GCF_003427465.1 Nocardiopsis sp. TNDT3
CGCCCGGGCGGGCGCACCACGACCGGCCGTCACCGCAGGAGCTTGTCCGCCGTGACCGGCAGGTCCCGCACCCTGATCCCCGTGGCGTGGTGGACGGCGTTGGCCACCGCCGCGGCGGACCCGACGATGCCGATCTCGCCCGCGCCCCGCGACCCCATGGGGGTGGCGCGGGGGTCCTCCTCGTCCAGCCACTCCGCCCGCAGGTCGCCCACGTCGGCGTTGGTGGGGACGTGGTACTCGGCGAAGTCGCCGTTGGCGATGTGGCCGTACCGCGGGTCCCGGAAGCTCTCCTCGTGCAGCGCCATCGACAGGCCCATGACCATCCCGCCGAGGAACTGCGAGCGCGCCGTGCGCGGGTTGACCACCCGGCCGATGGAGAACAGGCCGTACATGCGCGGCACCCGGACCTCGCCCGTGTCCGCGTTCACCCGCGCCTCGGCGAAGTGCGCCCCGAAGGAGTAGACCGAGTACGACTCGTCCACGGTGTCCTCCGCCCCGCTGCCCTCGGCCTCCGCGCCCGGGGCCGGGGAGTCCCCGTGCCGGTCGCGGAAGGCCCGGGCGGCGGTCACGATGGCCGTCCCCCAGGAGCTGGTCCCGCTGGAGCCTCCCGCGACCGAGGCCGACGGGAAGGCGGTGTCGCCGATGCGCAGCCGGATGTCGGAGGCGGGCAGGCCCAGCGCGTCGGCGGCGATCTGGGTGAGCGCGGTCCAGGCCCCGGTGCCGATGTCCACCGCGCCGATGGACACCTCGTAACGGCCGTCCCGGCCGTAGCGGACGCGGGCCACCGATCCGGGGTTGAACAGGTGCGGGTAGCTCGCCGAGGCCACGCCGGTGCCCACCAGCCAGTCCCCCTCCCGGCGGACGCCTGGCCGGGGGTCGCGCCCGTGCCAGCCGAAGCGCTCGGCGCCCTCGCGCAGGCACCGCACCAGGCGCCGGTCCGACCACGGGGAACCGCTCTGCGGGTCGGTCTCGGGCTCGTTGCGCACGCGCAGCTCGACGGGGTCGACGCCGCAGGCCTGGGCGAGTTCGTCCATGGCGGCCTCGGCCGCGTACATCCCCGGGGCCTCGCCGGGGGCGCGCATCCAGAAGTTGACCGGCACGTCCAGGGGCGCGATCCGGTGGGTGGTGCGGCGGTGGGGCGCGGCGTACATCCACCGCGAGCACATCGCGCTGTTCTCGGTGAACTCCTTGATCCTGGCGGTCTGCTCCACGGAGTCGTGGACGACCGCGGACAGGCGCCCGTCGCGGTCGGCGCCCAGGCGCACCCGCTGGATGGTGGGTGTGCGGTAGCCCACCAGGCAGAACATCTGCTGGCGGGTCAGCGCGAACTTGACCGGCCGCCCGGGCAGGGCGCGGGCGGCCATCGCGGCCAGGACGTCGTGCGCGTGCGCCTCCCCCTTGGAGCCGAAGCCGCCGCCCACGTGGGGCGCGACCACCCGGACCCGTTCGGGGTCGAGCCCGAACACCCCGGCCACGGACGCGCGGACCACGTGCACGCCCTGGGTGGAGTCGTAGAGGGTGAGGTCGCCGGTGGCCTCCTCCCACAGGGCCGTGGTGGTGTGCGGCTCCATGGGGTTGTTGTGCTCGGTGGGCGTGCTGTAGGTCTGGTCGACCACGACCTCGGCGGCGGCCAGGGCCGCGTCGGGGTCGCCCTGCTCGGTGTCGGAGGCGGGGCCCTCGTCGTCCTCGCCCACGGGCCGGTAGAGGCCGCGGTGGTCGGCGGTGAGCACCACGTCGTGCTCGAAGCGCTCGTAGTCCACCTTCACGAGTCCGGCCGCCTGGCGGGCGGTCTCGGGGGTGTCGGCCACGACCGCGGCGACGAACTGGCCGTGGAAGGACACCTCGCGGGACTGGAGCACCGCGAACTCGCGGTCCTCGGTGTCGGCGAGGCGTTCGGCGTTGTCCGGGGTCAGGACGGCGCGCACACCGGCCAGGGCCTCGGCGGCGGAGGCGTCGACCGCGGTGACGCGCCCGCGCGCGACGGTGGACAGCACCGGGTGCAGGTACAGGGGGTCGGCGAGCGGGTGCTCGTAGGCGTAGGGCGCCCGTCCGGTGACCTTGTCGGCGCCCTCCAGGCGGGGCAGCGGCTGGCCCATGGCCCGCGCGTCCAGCGTCCCGGTCATCGTGCCTCCTCGGCGGTCAGGTCGCGCAGGGTCGCGGCCAGGGTGTTGACGGCCATGGGTACCTTGAAGGCGTTGTCCGGGCCGGTGGCGGCGTCGGCGAGTTCGGCCCGGGCGGCCTCGCGGAAGGCCTCCTCGGTGGCCGGTCCGCCGCGCAGCGCCTCCTCGGCGCGGCTGGCGCGCCAGGGCGCGTGCGCCAGGCCGCCGAAGGCCACGCGCACGTCCTCGACGGTGCCGTCCACCACGCGCAGCGCCGCGGCCACCGACACCAGGGCGAAGGCGTAGGAGGCGCGGTCGCGGACCTTGCGGTAGGCCGAGCGGGCGGCCAGGGGCAGGCGGGGCAGGTCGACGGCGGTGATGAGGTCGCCGTGTTCCAGGACGGTGTCGCGCTGGGGTTCGTCCCCCGGGAGGCGGTGCAGGCCGGGCATGTCCACAGTGCGCTCCCCGGCGGGGCCCAGCACGTGGACCCGGGCGCCCAGGGCGGTCAGGGCGACCGCCATGTCGGAGGGGTGGGTGGCCACGCAGTGCTCGGAGGCTCCCAGGACGGCGTTGTAGCGGCCGTAGCCCTCGATCGCCGAGCAGCCCGTGCCGGGTTCGCGCTTGTTGCAGGGCATGGCGGTGTTCTGGAAGTACACGCACCGGGTGCGCTGGAGGAGGTTGCCGCCCGTGGTGGCGGCGTTGCGCAGCTGGCCGGAGGCGCCCGCCAGCAGGGCCTGGGAGAGCACGGGGTAGGCGCGGCGGACGCCGGGGTGGGCGGCCAGGTCGCTGTTGGGCACGGCGGCGCCCACGCGCAGGCCGCCGTCGGGCAGTTCCTCGATCCGGTGGCTGAGCAGGTCGCGCACGTCCACGAGGGAGGTGGGATCGGCGATGCCGAGTTTCATGTGGTCGACCAGGTTGGTGCCCCCGCCGATGTAGGAGGCGCCGGGGTCGCCCGCGACCGCGGTGACGGCCTCGGCGGCCCCGGCGGGGCGGGTGTAGTGGAAGGGTTTCACTGCGCGGCCTCCCGGATCGCGGCGACGATGTTGACGTAGGCGCCGCAGCGGCACAGGTTGCCGCTCATGCGCTCGCGGATCTCGTCGTCGTCGAGGCCGACCGGCGCTTGGAGGTCCTCGGTGACGTGGCTGGGCCAGTCGGCGGCGGCCTCCTCCAGCATGCCCACGGCCGAGCAGACCTGGCCGGGCGTGCAGTAGCCGCACTGGAAGCCGTCGTTCTCGACGAAGGCGCGGGCGACGGGGTGCAGCTGCCCCTCCTCGGCGAGTCCGGCGGCGGTGGTGACGCTGGCGCCGTCGTGCGCGACCGCGAAGGTCAGGCAGGGGACGACGCGGCGGCCCTCCAGCAGGACCGTGCAGGCCCCGCACTGGCCGTGGTCGCAGCCCTTCTTGGGCGAGGTGACGCCCAGCCGGTCGCGCAGCGCGTCCAGCAGGGTGGTGCGTGTGTCGACGGTGAGTTCGCGTTTCTCCCCGTCGACGTGCAGTGTGATCGTGGCCTCCACCGGCAGTGCCCTTCCTCGTGTGTGGGTCGGTGTCCTGCGCGCCGCCGTCCACGCGGCCCGCCCGGCGCACCGCGCCAGGGACTCGTCACAGTCTGTGACAGGCGTGGGGCTCCCGGAAGCCGACACGGCGCGCGGGGCCGGGAAGGGGGCGTCCGGGGAGCCGCCACTGTGGCGCGTAACCCGCAGGGGAGGGGCTAAACACCCGGCGCCCGCGTGCGCGGGGCGCGCCGGGCGCGGATCGGCCCCGGCCGGGGGCGGAACCCGGCCGGGGC
>NZ_QPFC01000468.1:0-4412 GCF_003427465.1 Nocardiopsis sp. TNDT3
GCGGCAAGCAGCCGTTTTTCCAACTTCTTGAGAAGCAGACATTTCGCCCACAAATATAGGTCCGAGCTTCTGGTGCCTTCATACCTCACTTGCAGGCCACCCCACCAGGTGGTCCTGACATGCAGAGCTAGCCAGGGGGGTGCGGAGGCTGTCCCGGAGCCTGCGGAGGCTGGCTTCCACACTCAGCCTCCGCACCATCACCGCAGTTCAGGGGCACTTTCGAAGCACGAGCGGAGGCTGCGGAGGCTACATTTCCTTACTCTCTAAGAAGGTGAAGAGCACAGCAGGAGGGAGCCCCCCACTGGCTAGCCGAGACGTCACCACCTCCTCACGGAACGTCGCCTAACCGTCCTTCCCGGACCCCTGTGGACGGCTGGTGGACAGGGACACAGCCACGGTTGGTGTTCGCTCAGGTGAGAGCGATTCAATGGGACGGCCTCCGAGGCCGTGCGATGGGCCAACATGGTTCTCGAAGGTCACAGAGTCCTTTGGGCCTGTTTCGCACGAAACCGATTGGCTGCTGTCCGAGCCGTGGGCTAAGTTGCTGCCTCGCATCCCCCTGACCGTCACACGGTCCCACCGCCATGAAGGAGCCGCTCCCCAGTGGGTCTGCACTGCCTGTATCAGGCGACAGCCTCAGAAGTCGACAGTGCCCTGCAGGAGGGGCGGCTCATCCCCGCCATGGTGGACAGCTTCCGCCAGTCGACCGGGAACTCGCCCAGCTCCGGGGAAGTCGAGTCCTGGCAGAACAGCATCTCCCATCTCGCCCAACTGGTCGTTGACGCCGGGCTCGGAGAAGTACAGATGCTGCTCGAACTGCAGCTCCCCATCGCCGATCTGCGCATGGATGCCGTCCTCGTGGGTTCACAACCCGGATCCGGTGCCATGTCCGTGGTGGTCATCGAGAACAAGCAATGGTCCAGGGCTTATCCGGTGCCCTACGGCGAACTCGTGTCCCTTTCCCAGCACCCGGCGGCCAAGTCTTATGTCCATCCCGTCAATCAGGCTTGGGGATATCAGCAGGTCCTCAGAGGCTTCGTTCCCCTGCTGCGCCGCACCCAGGTGAGGTTCATCGCCAACCTGCACAACGCCGGCCCCGACACCATCAAGGCCATCTCGCTGACCGGCATGCCGACAGCCGAACTGGTGAACTCACCGGACAGACTCTACGGTCGCATGTTCGGCGGCCATCAGCGAGAGGCCTTCATGAGCGCTCTCCGACAGGTCCTGTCCGCGGACAACGCCGCAGAACACGCCCGGGAGTTGCTTGCGGCCACGGTACGCTCCACCGAGCCCCTGATGTCCGCGATCGCCGACGGCCTCGGCGATCGCACCATCTTTCCGCTACTGGACGAGCAGCGGGAAGCCTACGACTACGTGCGGGGGCAGCTCCGGCGGTCCCGAGCGAGCCAGCACAAGGAAGTGATCGTCATCGTCGGTGAGCCGGGCACGGGCAAGAGCGTCATCGCGCTCGAACTCATGCGCTCCTTGAACGCTGACGGCACCAATAGCGTTCACGCCACCGGCAGCCAAGCCTTCACCCAGACCCTGCGTAAAAGCATCGCGCGATCTTCTCGGTCACGGGGACTGGCGTTCAGTTACTTCAACCAGTTCGCTAAACGCGACGGCAACAGCGTGGACGTCCTGATCGCTGACGAAGCCCACCGCCTGCGCGCACGCTCCAAGCCGAACAGCCCCCGAACGCAGGTCGTCGAACTCATCGAAGCGGCACGGGTTCCCGTCTTCCTGTTGGACGATCACCAGAGTGTCCGCTCCAACGAAGTCGGATCCGTGGCACTCATCCATCAGGCTGCACAGCACCTGGGGCTGAGGGTTCACCAGATCGACCTTCGGCACCAGTTCCGGTGCGGAGGAGCACCCGAGTACATCGACTGGGTCGACCGCCTTTTGGGGCTCGCCGAGGATCAGCCCCCAGCGCCTTGGCTCGGACTGGAGAACTTCGAGCTGCGTGTAGCACCCAACCCCGTGGAAATGGAGGCCTTTCTACAGGAAAGGATCCGCGAAGGCTTCGGGGCGCGGATCGCCGCCGGCTACTGCTGGCCGTGGAACAAACCCGGCCCTCAAGGTCTGCTGAACGACATTGTCATCGGAGACTGGAAACGTCCCTGGAACTCCTCCGCGGACCACTATCTGGGACGGATTCCCCCGTCCTCTTTCTGGGCCACCGACCCCGGTGGAAACGGCCAGGTCGGCTGCGTCTACACCGCGCAAGGCTTCGAGTACGACTATGCCGGCGTCATCTTCGGCAACGACCTCGTTTGGAGGAACGGCCGTTGGCTCTCCAATCCTGCGGCCAGCCACGACAACCGCATCGACAAAGGCCGAGGCTTTGACATGGCCGTCCGTAAGATCTACCGGATCCTGGCCACTCGAGGACTCAAAGGCGCTGTCTTCTACTCAACAGACCCCGAGACCAACCAACACTTCGTTGAACTCGGCATCCCGAAAATCGGGCGTAACGGATCCAGGATCTGACCCCCGCCATGCTCCTCTCAGGTTCCACGCTGGTGTGCCGTGTACTTCAGCGCGTTCCCTCTTGCCTTGTCCACCGGGTAGCGGGTCTCGTTGATAGCGACCTTGGCCCTCAGTGCCTCCTCCAGGTCCACGTCGAGCACATCGGCCAACCTCAGAAGGTAGGAGAACACGTCGGCCAGCTCCTGGCGCACCGCTTCCGCTCGCTCAGGGTCCTCCATGACCTGCGCGGCCTGCTCCGAGGTCAGCCACTGGAACTCGGCTGCCAGCTCACCGACCTCTCCCGAGAGCGCCATGACCAGGTTCTTAGGTGTGTGGAACTGAGCCCAGTCCCGTTCTTCGGCGAAGGCAGAGAGTATGGCCTGCAGCGATGAGATGCCCATATCCGACAGATATCAGAGCCCTGGCCCGGTCGGCGCCGACTCCGACCCGAACAGCAACCGGATGGTCTGGGACCTAGAGTCCTCACCCCCGAGCAACGGTCGAACTACGCGGCCCCGCTCCGCATCGGTTCCGTCCTCAGGGTGCGGTACAACGGCTCCTACACCCTCACGCGCTCACCTGCGAGGCCTCATGCCCACTTTCGTCTTCGTCTACGTCCCGACACAGCCCGTCTCCCGTGCCAACTACACCGTAGGCAAGAAGCACGGGATCTGGGGCTGGAAGGACGGCGCACTGGATCAGAAGATGCAGAACCAGCAGCACAGCGCACGTGAACTTGTGGAAAGCCTGGTTCCTGGAGACCACCTCATCTTCGGCCACTCCGTCCCCCGCGGTCCACGGGGCAACAAGGGCCGGGACCCTCTGAGCCTGACCTTCGAACACGTGATGATGACCCGGGTGACTGAGCAGCCACACCAAGGAGTGGTTCCCGTCTGGACGGACGAGGATGCGCAGAACCCCGCCGTCTACCCCAAGCGGATCCGTTTCGAGCTCGTCTGGGAGCAGGAGAACATGTCCGGTGATCTCTTGGGAGCCGAGGTCGTGGCCGCGCTCCTACAGTCCGGCAACAACCAGGGGGCACCCATCACCGTCAGCCAAGAGGCTCTGGACTTCAGCGGATTCACCGGTGAACCCCGCACCCAGCCCATGGCTGTGGAGCCCTCCGAAACCACTGGACAACCAGCCTCCGCGATGACCGTGCTTCCTGACCCGAAGAAGGCCGGACGCATCGATTACAAAAAGGACACCGTCCACGGCAAGACATGGGCAAAAATCCGCAAGGAGCACAAGGAGCTGAAAGAGGCAAAGTTCGGAAATGCGGAATACCTGGAATGCTCCTTGTGTGGCCGAACGCTGCCCGCCGCCGTGGTCCGTGCGGCTCACGTCAAAGCGCGCAAGTTCTGCCAATTGGACGAGTACTTGGAAATGGCGAACATCATGCCCGCCTGCGCGCTCGGGTGCGACGAACTCTTCGAGCACGGTTTCGTCTACGTCGACGAGTATGGCTTCGTGCGTGCAAACCCGAGCAGCAAGGCTACCCCTGCACTGGCACAGGCAGCCAAAGCTCTCGACGGGAATCTTTGTACAGCCGTGAGCCCGCACAGCACCGACTTCTACGCCTTCCATCGGGCCAAGGCGCTCGGAACAGCGCAGTGAATCATATAGGGCTCTAAAACGCGAAGCGTGACATGTCACGGGAGGGACCATCCCCGCATGCGCGGGGAGCAGGTGCGCACCTTCCGCCGCGCCACCCTGGCCGAGGGACCATCCCCGCGTGCGCGGGGAGCAGCTGAACATGGTCGGCCACTGGCCCGGGGAGCTGGGACCATCCCCGCGTGCGCGGGGAGCAGGTCGGTCCCTTCGGTGATTCTGGTGTCGGTCGGGGACCATCCCCGCGTGCGCGGGGAGCAGGTGGGCGACTTCCCAGAATCCTTCGCGGTTGCGGGACCATCCCCGCGTGCGCGGGGAGCAGACTC
>NZ_QPFC01000469.1:0-2029 GCF_003427465.1 Nocardiopsis sp. TNDT3
CGCGGCGCCCCGCCCCGAGGACACCGAACCCACGGGTAACCTCCCTGGACCGGACCCGCGAGCCCCCGGTCCGGACGACCTGTCCGCGAACCCGCCCGAGAAGCCATCGTGGGAGTGATGGAGACGGACACCTACAGCGAGGACGCCGCGCTCATCGGCGAACGCCAGGCCGCGGCCCGCGCCCTCCTGGCCCATCCCCTGCTCACCGAGCGCACCCACCCCGCCGAGTTCGCCCTCGTGCGCTCCCACACCGAGTGGCTCGTCCAGCGCTTCCAACGCGTGCTCGGCTACCGCCTGACCGTCGCCGAGGACCACGCCCGGCTGGTCAAACGCGGTCTCGTCACCGAGGTCGCGCGCCCCCTCGCGCGCGGGACCGGCGCCCCCTTCACCCCGCGCACGCACACCTACCTGGCGCTGTCCCTGGCCGTCCTGGTCGAGGAGCAAGGCCCCACCACCGTCCGCGGCCTGGCCGCGCGGGTCCGCTCCGCCGCGCACGAGGCCGGGGTCGACGCCGACCCCGAGCGCGGCCTCGCCGAGCGCCGCGCCTTCTGCGCCGCCCTGCTCCACCTGGTCTCGCTCGGCGCCCTCACCGAGGACTTCGGCACCATCGCCGACCACCGTGAGGACCCCTCCGCCGACGCGGAGCTGATCCCGCACACGCAGGTCCTGCGCTCGGTCGCCGTCCACCTGCCCCGCGCCTCCGACGACCCCGACTCCTTCCTCGCCGCCGCACGCGACACCGACCCCGACGGCGACCACCAGGGCGAGACCGCCCTGCGCAGGCTCCTCGCAGAGACCGCCGTCGTCTACCGCGAGGAGCTCCCCGACCGCCAGCGCGACCGCCTCGCCGCGCACCAGTGGCGGGCCGCAGCGGCGCTCGGCAACCTCCTGGGCTGCGACACCGAGGTCCGCGCCGAGGGCGTCGCCCTCGTGATGCCCGACGAGGCGGGCGCCCGCCCCGCCTTCCCCTCCGACGACCCCGTCGGACAGGTCGCCCTGGCCCTGGTCCGCCACCTCTCCGGCCGCCTGCACCCCGGCCGCCCCGCCACCTCCGCCCCGGTCCCGGAGGAGGAGATGAACACCGCGCTGGAGGCCCTCTGCGGCGCGGACGCGCCCGCGCGGGCCGAGTGGGCCCGCACCGCGGGACCCGAGATCCCCGACCCCGGACGGCTCCGCGAGCGGGTCCTGGTCCTGCTGGCCGACCTCGGACTGCTGCGGGGCGCCCCCGGACGGTGGCGGCTCACCGCCGCGGCCGCCCGCTACGGGGCCGAAACGGACATCCGTGTCCCCCCGATCCAGGACAATGACGAAGACAGCCGGACACATCCCGACCCGGTGCGTGCCCCCGGCGACGACGAGGGCGAACCCGACGCTCCCGCCGACCCCCGCGGCGACCTGAGCCGGGTGGCGTCCGTGCTGCAAGCGGTGGCGAACGAGAAGGTGAGCGCGACCAGTGGTGACTCAGGAGACCAGCCAGGCCCCGGAAGCGGCGGCGGCGACGGGTCCGGCTGATTCCGCCGGTACCGGCGCCTCCGGCGGCGTCCCCCGCTACCGGCTCGAACGTGCGGGCATCCGCAACGTCTGGCAGTACGACGACCACGTCCTGGACTTCGCCGAGGGGCGGCTGCTGCTGCGCGGCCGCAACGGCGCGGGCAAGTCCAAGGCGCTGGAGATGCTGCTCCCGTTCCTGCTCGACGGCGACGTGCGCCGCCTGGACACCACGGGCACCAACCGCACCAGCCTGCGCTGGCTCATGGCCGAGGACACGCGGCCCGGCCGCCTCCACGGTGCCGAGGATGACGGTCCCGACCTGCTCGGCGGCCCCGGCGCGGAGGACGCGTCCGAGGACGCCCCGCACGGCGCCGACGCCTCCGGCGACCCCGCGGAGGAGGAGTCCGGCCCCGCCACCCGGCTCGGTTACCTGTGGGTGGAGTTCACCACCGAGCGCGGCGACCGCGGACTCGACGCCGCCGCCCGCTCCGGCAACGGCCGGGGGGCCTCCGCGCTGCTCGCCGGTACCGGTGCGAGC
>NZ_QPFC01000470.1:0-2241 GCF_003427465.1 Nocardiopsis sp. TNDT3
TCGGCGGACCGTCCCCCACGCGCACCGCGGGTCCCCGTGTTCTCCCTTTCCCCTCCACCACGTCCAACGGGCGGGGGTCCCGCCGAGGTTCCTGGACCGGGGGCGACGCACGCCACACGAGGCCTGCCGCAGGCCTGCCGCGTACGCCCCGGACGTGCGCTCCGGGCGGGCGCGTACGCCCCCGGGCACGCGAAAGCCGCCGTGACACGTGGTCACGGCGGCCTGGAAACGCGCGCGCAGGCACCGAGCGCCGCAACGGCCGACCGGGATCCGGCCCGCCGTGCGCACTCACCGGTCCGGGCACACCTGGACGGAGGCGGTGCGCCGGACGGAGGACCCGGTCCTAGCCGGGGATGAGACCGTCGTCCTGGAGCATCTCCCGCACCTCTTCCATGGTGGCGTCGGCGTGGGGGAGGATGAACTGCGAGGGCTCCAGCGCGTCGGGCGGCAGCGGCCGACCGTCCTCGCGGACCCTCTCCAGGAGGTCGTGCAGGGCACGGCGGAACGTGGCCTCGTCGCCCGACTCGATCGCCGACTCCAGCGCGGAGTCGAAGGAGTTGAGCAGCTCCAGGTCGGCGTCGGTGAGGTCGAGCTGACCCTCACCCATGATGCGGACGATCACGCGCCCTCCCGGTTACCGGTGCCGCCGGTGTTACCGGCGCCGTTGCCGCCCTCGATCTGGGGGGTGGAACCGCCGCTGCCCTGGCCGAGCTCCATCTTCATGCGCTCCAGCTCGGCCTCGACGCCGGTGGTGCTGGCCATGCGGTCCAGCTCGCTCTGGATGTCGTCCCTGGCGGTGCCGGTGACGTCGTCGAGCGCGCCGGAGGCGAGCAGCTCGTCCACGGCGCCCGCGCGGGCCTGCATCTCGGCGGTCTTGTCCTCGGCGCGCTGGACGGCCATGCCGACGTCGCCCATCTCCTCGGAGATGCCCGAGAAGGCCTCGCTGATCTGCGTCTGGGCCTGGGCGGCGGTGTAGTTGGCCTTGATGGTCTCCTTGCGCGTGCGGAAGGCGTCCACCTTGGTCTGGAGGCGCTGGGCCGCCATGGTGAGCTTCTGTTCCTCGCCCTGGAGGTTGGCGTGCTGCCCGCGCAGGTCCTCGATCTGCTGGGACAGGCCGGAGCGGCGGGTCAGGGCCTCGCGGGCGAGGTCCTCGCGCCCCTGCGTCAGGGCGGCGCGGCTCTGGTTCTCCAGCTTGCCGGACTGCTGCTCCAGCTGCTGGATCTGGAGCTCGACGCGCTTGCGGGAGGTCGCGACGTCGGCCACACCGCGCCGCACCTTCTGTAGAAGCTCGAGCTGCTTCTGGTACGAGTAGTCGAGCGTTTCCCTTGGGTCCTCGACCGAGTCCAAGGCCTTGTTGGCCTTGGACCTGAAGATCATCGAAAGTCGCTGAAACACGCTCATCGGCGTGGCCGTCCCCTTCTCGGTGCGTACATCGGCTGTTCCCAGCGGGCGCTTTGCCCAACCCTACGCGCTCTGGCCCGCGGTCGCCATAAAGCTATGACCGGCTACCCTGTGGGTGTGTTCCGACGTCGCTCCGCTTCCGCAGCCACGGATCCGGCCTCCGCCGAATCCGCCAGCCCTGAGGCCACTGAGTCCACCCAACCTAAGGGATACACGCCCAAGAAGGGTGTTCCCACCCCAAAGCGCAGGGAATCCGAGCCCAACCCCCGCCGACCGCTCAAGGCGCCCGAGACGCGCAAGGAGGCCTACCAGGCCTACCGGGACCGTCTTGACCGCCAACGCGGCAGGGGCACCGCGAGTTCCGCGATCAAGGGCGTGCCCAAGGACGAGGCCCGCTACTACCGGCAGCAGGACCTCGGCGAGGCCCGGGCGTTCGCCCGCGACTTCGTCGACTCGCGCCGCAGCGCCAGCGAGTTCTTCCTGCCGTTCTCGATCCTGATCATCGCGCTGCTGTTCATCAACATCCCGATGTTCCAGATCGGCGTGGCCTACGTCCTGTGGCCGCTGATGATGGTCACCATCATCGCCGAGGGCGTCATGGTGGGCCGCACGGTCAAGAGGCGCGCCGCCGAGTACTTCCCCGACGACCCCGCCGTCAAGGGCATCGGAATGTACGCGGCCATGCGCCAGCTCCAGTTCCGCCGCCTGCGCCTGCCCAAGCCGCGGCTCAAGGTCCGCGAGGACCCCACGCCCCGCCGCGCGCACTGACGGCTCCCATCACCGCCTCCCCCGACGACGTGAGCCCGGGCCGGTCCCAGCACCGGCCCCTCACTCCCCGCC
>NZ_QPFC01000471.1:0-4522 GCF_003427465.1 Nocardiopsis sp. TNDT3
TCAACGTAGACGCCCTGCTGGAGGGCGTTGAGACACTGGGGCGCCTGGGCAGGTCGCGGGCGATGGACGTGCTTCAACGTAGACGCCCTACTCAAGGGCGTTGAGACGCGGCGGCCTCCTGGCGCTCCCGCTGGCCGAAGCGCCTTCAACGTAGACGCCCTACTTGGGGCGTTGAGACGGCGGGCATGTCGGCGGTGGGGCCCTCCCATACGGGGCTTCAACGTAGACGCCCTGCTCAAGGGCGTTGAGACCTGCCTATGAACAGGCATAACGTCAGAGAGGAATTGAAGGGCTACCTCATAGCGACCCCATTGAGTGCTTTGAGTGGTTTTGTGGTTGGGAACCTCCCTGGGATATGGCGGGCACTTGGGGTTCGCGCTTCAGAGCAGGTCGACGGGCATGGGTGTGAGCACTCCGGCGGACTTGCCCCCCGGGATGGGACGACGATGCGCCGCAGCAACGGTGAGCACCCCCAGCGGGACCAGACCCTTGCGGTCCAAGCGGGGTGTTGGTTGGTCGGCGGGTGGGGGTGTCAGATTCGGGTGGGTGAGAAGGGCTTGGACGCTGTCCAGGTCCAAGGGGTGTTTCCACACGGGCCAGAGCATGATGCGCTGCCGGTGGTAGCGGTACCACAGGCCCGAGCGTAGGTATCTGCCGTCGCCGGACAGCGGCAGCAGCGGCAGGGCTTGGGTGGCCAGCCAGGTCGCGCCGGGCACCCCGCTGGGGGTGGAGACGCCGGTGGTGGTGTCCACCGCGGTGCGGATGGCCCGGTGATCGAGGTTCTCCCCGGTGCACCCTTCCAGGCGTTGCCACCCGGTGAGGGCCTGGTGCAGGACCTCGGGGTCCTTGAGGACCAGTTCCAGGGGTTTGGAGAAGAACGTGGCGGCTTTTTGTCCGCCGGCGGGGGCCATGAAGGGCGTGAGTACGACGCGGCCGTCGTTGTCGGTGGCCAGGTCGGTGACGATGGTGTGTACCCAGGCGGGTGCGTGTTCGCCGCCCAGCTGACGGGCCCGATCGCGCAGCTCGTGTAGGTGGTGGCGGGGAACGCGCAGGGGGTCCTTGCCGACACCGATCTGGGGTGGCCAGGCCGCCTGCACCCGCGGGAGTGCCCCTTGGGTGGGGATGTCCTGGACGATGCGGTGCAAGGCTGCGCTGATCTGTTCCACATCACCCAGTGGGCTGGTTATCTGCGCGGTGGCCATCAACGGGTCGAACGAGAGCCGTACGTGGCCTGGGCCGAGGTGGTCGTGGAGTAGGCGCAGCACGCCCAGGCTGGTGAGGAAGCCCAAGGGGTCGCGTCCGTCCAGGGCCGGCAGCGCCACCGTGTGCTCCTCGACCGAGGTGGTGGGGGTGGGGCGTTCCTGTGGTGGCGGTGTGTGCGTGGTCGTGGTGACTTCTTGGCCGGCCGAGCACCACATGTCGGCCATGCGTACCACCGCTTCGAGCAGGGCCAGCTTCCACCGCCCGTAGGTGTCGTTGAGGCGGGCGAACCGGGCCGGGGAGCGCCAGTCCAGCAGGTCCGCGGTGTCCACCGTGCCACCGGTTGTCGGGAGCGGTACCTGGACGGGTGCGGGGTCGGGTACCGGGGGCAGCAGAGGACGGGAGTGGCCGTGGTGGGAGGCCACCAGGTGCAACACCAGATCCCGTACCTGTCCGTCGAGACCGTGACGGTCCAGGTGGTGTTCGGCGATACGCGCGGAGAGCCCCTCATGGCGTGTGCCGGGCGGGTAGCCCGAGGCGTGCAGCGCCTGCTCGCGCGCGACCGCGTCAGTCGGGGCCTGAAGCGACTTGGCGAGCACCTGCCCCGCTTGGGCCTGGGCGGTGGGCAAGGGCAGGCCGCCGCGCAGGATCGTCTGGAAGCGGGGGTCGCGTTTGCCCTCGTCGTGGTACAGGCCCGCCAGGTAGACGGCGTGCGCCTCGGTAGGGGTCAGGCCGATGTTGCGGGCGAAAGCCGCGGCTTGGCGGGCGACCTGGTCCTGGTGGGTGTCCAACCACACCGGTTCGGTGTCGGTGGTGGCCGAGGCCGAGGCCTCGTCGGTGTCGCCGCCGCGCAGCACCCTGCGCGCGGCCAGCACGACCCTGCCCCGCAGCGACTCCTGCTCGGTCTCGGAGTCGGCCTTGGTGGGGGCGTGGTGCTTGGTGGTCGTGGTGGGAAGGATGTGGACGAGCAGGGTGCCCTTCTCGGCGGCTTGGGCGAGCAGGGTCAGGTTCGTGGCCAGCGGGTGACGCAGCTCGTGGGCGTGCACGAGCGCACGCAGCTGTTGCAGCCCAGCCCGGTAGTCGCCTGGTTCGGGGGGCCGGCCAGTCTCCTCGAACGCGTCCTGGACGGCGAGCAGCTCGTGGAGTGCCTGCCTTAGGGCCTGGGCGGGTCCGCTGGCATCGCCTGTTTCGACCAGGCCGACGGTGTGGATCAGGCGCTGGTCCAGGCGCACGACCGGGAAGCCGCGGCGCGAGGCCAGATCGGCCACATCCACGACCGGGCCGGTGCGGTGCTGGGGTGCCCACCCGTAGCGGTCGCATCCGCCGAAAGCGCTGGGCAGGATGAGAGCGTCCCCCGGGCGGACCTGGCGCAGGGTGATGCGTTCCAGGTCGCGGTGGCCGCGGTAGCGCAGCACGAACTCCTGCTCGGCCGCTTCCTCCTCCTCCGGGACGGGAGCCGTTTCGAGGTCAGCGATCTGGCCAGCCGCGACGTGGTCGCGGTTGCGCCAGCGGCGCAGCGCGGCCAGGGAGACCTGGAGTTGTTCGTCGCTGCTGGGCGGCACCAGCCGCAACCGCTCAACCACCGTGGAGGCCACCTGCCCGGTGTTCGGGTCCAGGCAGGTGGCGGGGTCGATGTCCTCACGCCAGAGCACGGTGACGTCGGGGTCGCGCGTGTTGAGTCCGTGCAGGAACGGCGCCACGGGCGGATCGGTTACCGGGGTGGGGCTGGTGTGTTCCCAGGACCGCAGCACCCCGGGGTGCATCACCGGAGGTGCCTGGGCCGGTTCGCGCAGGGCGGCCCGCTCCTCATCACTGGCCTGGGCGAGCAGGTCCTTGAGGGCGGTGGGTGAGACCGCGATCCCGGTGCCCAGCTCCTCCACGACGCAGGCCCGCTTGGGCTGGGCGGCCAGCGGTGGGCACAGGCGGGACAGGAACCGCCAGGTACCCGCCCGTGCGGTGCCGTAGACGGGGTCGTCGTCTTCCACGGAAGGGTCGTGGACGATGACCGCGGGAGCACGCCAGTTCCATCCGCCACCAGCGGCGGCGGGTGCTTCGCGGGTTTCGGGGGTGCGGGCCAGCCGTCCCAGGCGTTGGATGAGCGCGGCCATGGACGCCGACTCGCTCACCAGCACATCGGCGTCGATGTTGGCGCCCACCTCCACCGTCTGGGTGGCGACCACGTACAACGGCTCGCTCTCCCGGCCGCGCTCACGTTTGACCTGGATGCGGTCGTAGAAGGTGTCCATGAGGCGTTGCCGGTCCACGGGTCGGCTGCGCCCGATCAACAACACCCTCTGCTCAGAGGCCACATGCTGCTCGGCCAGAGTGGTGAAGACCGCGCG
Organism: Nocardiopsis sp. TNDT3; assembly: GCF_003427465.1. Classification (NCBI taxonomy): domain Bacteria; kingdom Bacillati; phylum Actinomycetota; class Actinomycetes; order Streptosporangiales; family Nocardiopsidaceae; genus Nocardiopsis; species Nocardiopsis sp. TNDT3. The sequence continues at coordinate 3,543 of NZ_QPFC01000471.1, forward strand.
GGCCCGCGCGACGGTGTTGCACACCACCAACACCACCGGCCCGGCCATGGGCTGCGCCGCGGCCAACGCCTGGGCCCAGGCGGCGAGCTGGCCGGTGATGACCTGTGCGGCGTTCTTCTTGGTGACCTTCTCGGGTTCGACCAGATGCATCCACCGCGGCGAGGTCAACCGCAGCGAGGCCACCGGGTGGGCGTGGTCGGCCTCGCCGATGGAGTGCACGCGGCGGGCGGCACCGTCGGTGACGGTGGCCGACATCTGCACCACACGCGGCCGGGCGAGCCGGTCCGCAGGTTGGTCGGCGGTGGCGGCGTCGATACTGGTGAGCATGGCCTGGGCCAGGTGGGCCTCATCGACCAGGATGAGACTGTCGGTGCCCACCAGGGCCGCGTCGATGGGGCGCAGCCGGTCGGAGACCCCATATCCGCGCAGAAACAGACGCGAGCCGATCTGGTCGACGGTCCCCACCACCAGGGCGTGGCGGTCGGGGCGTTGGATCCACTGCCAGGACCAGGTGGTGCCGCCCCGCATCCGCGTGACCTCCACGACCGGGCCCTGGTCCTCGCTCTGACGCAACCGGTCAGCGATCGCCGCCAGGACGGCCATGTCGGCGGCGGTGCGGCCCGAGTCTGGGGGTGTGTGTCCGTTGAGCAGGTCAGCGATCACTCTGGCGTGCTCAAAGGCCTCATCCACTACCAAGCGGCGGTCGACGATGAAGAACACACGGCGGCGCCGATCGGTCACCCCGGCCGCGGCAGTGTAGAGGGCGATGTCGAGCAGGCTGGTCTTGCCCAGCCCGGTGGGCACGTCCACGGCCTCGGGCCAGTCCTCACCTTCGAGGAGCCGATCAGCGAGGGCCGCCTGCCAGGGGAAGGGGCCGTGGCCGTGCACGGCTGTGAAGAACGCGGTGAACGTGGGCAGTTCAGCCAAGGACATGGACGACCTCCTCCAAGCGGGCGCAGTCATCAACCGGGGTGTGGGGG
>NZ_QPFC01000472.1:0-2955 GCF_003427465.1 Nocardiopsis sp. TNDT3
GACCCGCCCCTCCCGTGTACGTCGCGCCCCTCGCGCGGGGCCGGGTCAGACCCCGGCCTTCTCCTTCTCGCGTCCGCCGTCGCCGTTCCCGCCGCTGCCGGTGTTCCCGTCTGCGTCGGTCCCACCGGCGCCGCTCGGCGCGCGCAGCGCGGAGTCCTGGCGCAGGAACCACGTCAGCTGCGGTTCCACCGCCCAGCGCAGGCCCGCGCGCACCCACGGGGTGCACAGCAGCAGCGTCAGGGCCACGCCCAGCAGGACCGTGACGACCATCTCCGTGGCCCCGGACATCAGGCTGTACCAGGGCGAGGCCTGCAACAGGACGATCACCACAGAGTGCCCCAGGTACACGTACAGCGTGTAGGCCCCCAGGGACGTGAACCACGTGCGCTGCTTGGGCATCAGGGCCAGGACCGCGAAGGACATCACCAGCGCGAGGGCCATGAAGCCGACCCGCACGCCCAGACTCGGCAGGATCGGGTCGATCTCGCGGTCGGTGAGGCTGTTGGTCCAGAAGAGCCAGGAGCGGCTCATCTGCTCGGAGATGGGCACGGCCAGCGCCGCCGTCACCCCCAGCACCAGCACGGACGCGATCCGCACCCAGAGCCGGTCCAGGTAGGCGAAGTGCTCGCGGCGCAGGCTCAGCCCCAGGACGAAGAACGGCAGGAAGCTCACCACGCGGCCCAGGGAGAGCGTCTCCCCGAGGCTCGCCGTGGCCCCGAACACGGAGATGAGCACCGCGACGAGCACGGGCCAGCGCAGCCGCTTCCAGACCGGCACGCTCAGGCGCCACACGAACAGGGCGACCAGGAACCACAGGGCGTAGGTCGGCTGGAGCACCGACATGGTCTCGGGCAGGCCGCCGCGTTCGACCGCGTAGATGGACTGGTGGATGGTCCAGAAGATCAGGTAGGGCACCGCGAGCGATACGACCAGCTTCTCGACGCGGTTCGACGAGGCGTCGAAGGACCGCGAGAGGTAGCCGCTGATCATGATGAACGCGGGCATGTGGAAGAAGTAGATCCAGTAGTAGAGGGCACTGGCGGGCCCGTACTCGCGTAGTGGGCCGATCGCGTGGCCGACGACGACCAGGGCGATCAGGACGAACTTGGCATTGTCCAGACGGGCGTCACGGCCTGGACCCGGGGCCGCCGTGGTGGGGGCGACCGCGCCGTGCCCCGGTTCCTGACGCTGGGATGCCGGACTGGTCATGGATGAGGCCACGAGTGGACTCCGAGATCATCTGCTTCTGGGACGTGTGTGCTCTCCTCCGGCCGTGCACGCGGCCCGTGGGCCGACCGCGGGGCCGGAACGCGGGTGGCGCGGTGCCGCGTGGGGCGCGAGGGGGACACCGTAAGGTCGGATGAATGAACATGTGCTGCGTTACCTTACTGTGATGTAGCAAAGTATGCCAGCGGTTCTCCGGAGATCGGTGGAAAGTCGCCGGAGTCCTGCCTCGGTTGAGGTGGGGTTGGGGCTCGTGAAACATGTGTGGCACGAGCGGCTCGGCAGGGGGTAGCTTTCCGTGTGCAGACCCTAACCCATCAGCGCCACCGTCTTCTACAGAGGGTGACGGGCCGGGTCTGCTCCGGACCCGGCCCGCGGAGGTCACGCCGCTGACTGTGTGGCCTCGGCGGGCGCGCCGCTAGGCTGCTCTCGTCAGACGGGCGGTTCCGACCCGGTCGAGATACGGAAGAAGGCGGTGGAAGCCGTGCCGCACGCGGTGGACCCCAACCGTGCCGCTCAGCACGGGAACGTGGTCATGCGACTCCTCGACGAGCTCTTCCCGCTCGTGGAGGGGTTCTACGTCGACCTGCACAAGAACCCCGAGCTCTCCCACGCGGAGCACCGCACCGCCAGCGGTGTCGCCGAGTGGCTCACCCGGACCGGTTACGAGGTCCACAAGGGTGTCGGGGGGACCGGCGTGGTCGGCATCCTGCGCAACGGACCGGGGCCCACGGTGATGCTGCGCGCCGACATGGACGCGCTCCCGCTGGAGGAGCGGACCGGACTGCCCTACGCCAGCACCGCCCGCGCCGTCAACGACGAGGGCGCCGAGGTCCCCGTCATGCACGCCTGCGGGCACGACGCCCACACCGCCTGCCTGGTGGGCGCCGCCGACCTGCTCTCGGAGACCCGCGACGAGTGGGCCGGAACCGTGATGGTCGTCGCCCAGCCGGGCGAGGAGACCCTCGACGGGGCGCAGGCCATGCTGGAGGACGGGCTGTTCGACCGCTTCGGCCGCCCCGACGTCATCCTCGGCCAGCACCTGGGCCCGCAGCCCGCCGGACTGATCTCCCACCGCGCCGGGGTCATCCTCGGCGCCTCCAACTCCTACCGCGTGCGCGTGTACGGGGAGGGGGGCCACGCCTCCCAGCCGAACACGACCGTGGACCCGGTGCTCATCGCGGCGAGCATCGTCACCCGCCTCCAGGGCGTGGTCTCCCGCGAGGTCAGCCCGAGCGAGATGGCGGTGCTCACCGTCGGCAGGATCCAGGCGGGGACCAAGGCCAACATCATCCCCGACGAGGCCTACCTGGAGATCAACACCCGGGCCCTCAACGACAACGTGTCCGCCCAGCTCGAAGCGGCCATCGAACGGATCGTGCGCGCCGAGGCCGCCGCCTCAGGAGCCGCCCGCGAGCCGGAGATCGAGCGCTTCCAGGGCGCGGGGGTCACCCGCAACGACCCCCAGAGCACCGCCGACGTGGCCGCCGCGCACCACGCCTACTTCGGCGACGAGTACGTCATCCACCTGCCCGACCCGTTCCCGGCGACCGAGGACTTCAGCTACTTCGGCCTGCCCGGCGACCCGCAGCCGATCCCGTACGTGTTCTGGTTCGTCGGCGCCACCCCCCACGACGTGTGGGAGGCCGCCCCCGGCGACACCCCGTACGAGAAGATGGGCAACGTCCCCAGCACCCACTCTCCGTTCTTCGCGCCCGCCCGGGAACCCAC
>NZ_QPFC01000473.1:0-3989 GCF_003427465.1 Nocardiopsis sp. TNDT3
GGTCGGCGGCGGCATCGCCGGGCTGGCGGCGGCCTGCGCACTGGCCGAGCGGGACGTGGACGTGACGGTGCTGGAGCGCGAACCCTCACTCGGGGGGCGGCTGCGCGGCTGGTCCACGACGCTCTCCGACGGTTCGCCCGCGACCATGACCCGCGGGTTCCACGCGTTCTTCCGGCAGTACTACAACCTGCGCGCCCTGCTGCGCCGCGGCGACCCCGGGCTCGGCGCGCTGGTGCCGCTCACGGACTACCCGCTGGTGCACCGGGACGGGCCGCGCGACCGCTTCTCGGGTCTGCCCGCGACCCCGCCGTGGAACGCGGCCGTCCTGGCGGCGACCAGCCCGAGCTTCCCGGCGCGCGACATGGCGCGGGTCAACCTGCCCGCGGCCCTGCAACTGCTCGACGTGGACGTGCCCGGCGTGTACGAGCGGCTCGACCACCTCAGCGCCCGCGACCTGCTGGACGCGGTGCGCTTCCCGCCCACGGCACGGCACCTGGCCTTCGAGGTGTTCACCCGCAGCTTCTTCGCCGACCCCGGCGTGCTGTCGGCCGCCGAACTCGCGCTGATGTTCCACGTGTACTTCCTCGGCTCGTCCGAGGGTCTGGTGTTCGACGTACCCGGCTCGCCGTTCCCGCAGGCGCTGTGGGACCCCCTGGAGCGCTACCTGGCCAAGCGCGGGGTCCGGCTGCGGACCGGTGTGCGGGTCGGGGAGGTGGGCCGGGCGCGAGAGGGCGAGGAGACGGGGAGCCGGTTCACGCTGCGCGGGCGCACGGCCGGGGGCGAGGTCTTCGAGGAGGGCGCGGACGCCGTGGTGCTCGCCGCCGACCCCGCCGGAACCCGCGACCTGGTGGCGGCCTCGCCGGAACTGGGCGCACCGGAACCGGGCGGAGCGGACTGGCGCGACCGGATGGCCCGGATCCGCACGGCTCCCCCGTTCCTGGTGTCGCGCTACTGGCTGGACCGGCCCGTGCGCCCGCACCGGCCCGCCTTCCTGGGCACGGCGGGCTACCCCACCCTGGACAACATCAGCGTGCTGGAACGGTACGAGGACGAGGCCCGCGAGTGGACCCGGCGCACCGGCGGGTCGGTGGTGGAACTGCACGCCTACGCGCTGGAGGAGGGGTGCGGTCCCGATCACGAGCGGCACCGGCTCTGGGAACAGGCCGGGTCCGTCTATCCGGAGCTGCGCCGGGCCCGCGCGGTGGACGCCCGGCACGAGCTGCGCGCGGACTGTCCGCTGTTCGCCCCCGGCAGCCACCGGGACCGGTGCGGGGTGACCACGCCCGACCCGTTCGTGACGGTGGCGGGTGACCACGTGCGCACCGACCTGCCCGTGGCCCTCATGGAACGCGCCGCCACCAGCGGCCTGCTCGCGGCCAACGCCCTGCTGTCGCGGTGGGGGCGGCCGGGGCACACGGTGTGGACCGTGCCCCGGCGGGGGCGGTCGGCGCCGTTGCGGGCGCTCGCCCGGTGGTCGAGGAGGTCCTAGCGGCCCTGGCCGTTGCGACGGGTCAGCCGGGCCAGCGGCCGGTGCTCCTGAGCAGGTACCGGCGCTCCGCGTAGTCCAGGTCGTCCTTCCACAGGCGCCGGGCGGCCATCCGCATCACGGGGCGCACGACCGGCCCCGCCAGCTTGCGGGCCAGCAGGAAGCCGATCCGCTCCGAGCTGGCCACGGTCGCCTCGATGACCGCCGTGCGCGGCACGCCCTTGTCGTCCACGCCCAGCGGGGTGGCGTGCGTCTCCACCACGCTGCCCAGGCCCTCCCCCTCGATGATGCGCATGACCACCGTGCGCGGGTCCGGGCAGCGGAACTCCGCGCGCACCGGCACGCCCCACCGGCCCGCCACCCGGAACCCCACGTCCACCACCATGCGGTCCGGATCGGGGTCGGCTCCCTTGGGCACCTCGGTCACCTTCAGCCCCACAAACGAGTAGGGGTGGAACCACGAACCGTGCCAGGGGTCGAGCCGGTTGGCCACCACGTCCTCGGGTTCGCACCGCCCCGCCAGGCTCTCCACCGCCACCAGGCTCCCGGGCAGCGCGGGGCGCTCGGGGACCACCGGCTCGTCCAGGGGCTCCTCACCGCCCTCCCGGTCCAGGCGCACCCACACCAGGACGCCGTCGTCGTGCACCGGGTAGGGGTCCCACCCCGGGAAGCCGCCGCCGTCCAGCGACAACCCGTGCCACCGGCACACCAGGCGCCCGGAGTCCACCGCGCCCCGGCACAGCGGCGCGCCCAGGTGCGGGCAGGCGCCCGGCCCCGCGTGCGCGGTCCCGTCCGGGGTGCGCCAGGCCACCAGCTCGGTCCCGGCCACGACGCGCCCGAACGGCCGGTCCGCGCGGACCTCGCTGCTCGCGGCCAGCACGAACCAGTTCCCCGAGGGCCGGGCGAGCGCGCGTTTGAGCGCCGACCCGATGACGGAGGGCGAGCCCTCCCGCCAGGTCGGCTCCTGCTTCTTCCACGTGGTGGCGGGCATGCGGCGCAGGGGAAGCCGCCGCGGTCGCGGGTCGGGCAGTGTCACGGGGTCCTCCAGGTACGTCGGTCGAGGGGTCGGGGACGGACCGCGCCTCCTCAGCCTGTCCGCGGGCGCGGCACCCGGCCGCGCAGGGAGCGCGCGATCAGCGACCGCGCGAGGGCGGGTACGGCGGCGGCCGCCTTACGGGTGTCCGAGACGCGGTGCCGGACGCTCCACACGTCGTAGTCGGCCGCACGCACCTCGTCCAGGATCGCGCGGTAGAGCCGGAAGGCGGTGGCGACACACGGGCGCGCCACGGGGGAGAGCATCGCGATGCCCGGTTCGGCCCGCCGGTAGAAGCCCTGGTTGACCTCCACCAGGTCGGCGAGGGCCTCCCTCACGCGCGGGTGCTGTTCCCGGGCCCGCGCGCACTGCTCCAGCAGCTCGCGGTCCACGCCGTGCGCGGCCAGCGCCTCCTCCGGCAGGTAGACGCGGCCGCGCCGCAGGTCCTCGGCCACGTCCCTCAGGAAGTTGGTCAGCTGGAAGGCCTCGCCCAGCGCGGCGGCGTGCGGGGCCGCCTCCTCGCGCGGCGCCACCGTGCCCAGGACCGGCAGCACCTGGAGGCCGATCACCGCGGCCGAGCCGTGCATGTACTCGCGCAGGTGCTCCAGGTCGCGGTAGCCGGTCACGGTCAGGTCCATGCGCATGGAGGCCATGAACGCGGTGAAGTAGGCGTGCGGCAGCGCGTACCGGTGGACCGTGTGCGCCAGGGCGGACAGCACCGGCGCCGCCTCGGGGTCCCGGGCGGGTTCCCCGTCCAGGACCCGGGCCAGGTCGGCGTCGATGACGTCCAGGCGGGCGGTCTGGTCCGCCACCGTGGTGCCCGGCGACGGCTCGTCGACGATGTCGTCCACCCACCGCGCGAAGCCGTACAGGGCGTGCACCCCGGGCCGGTGCTCGGGCGGCAGCACCCGTGTGGCCGTGTAGTAGGTGCGCCCGTGGTGGGCGTGCAGGGCCCGGCACCTGAGGTAGGCCTCCCGCAGCGGCCCGTCGGTGATCCCGGCCGCGTCGAGTTCGGCGGCTCCCCCGTTCATCCGACCCCTCCGGTTCTGCGGACCACCTCGGCCGCGGCGAGCTTTCCCGAGATCAGCACGGTCGGCACGCCGACCCCGGGTGTGGTCCCGCACCCGGCCAGGACGGCGTTGGAGGTGCCGGGGACGGTGTTGCGCGGGCGGAACGGCCCCGTCTGGGCGAAGGTGTGCGACAGCGAGAAGGGTGTGCCGTGCGCGAGTCCCTGCCGTGCCCAGTCCGCCGGGGTGACCAGGTGCTCGGCCCTCACGGAGGCGTCCAGCCCCTCCAGCCCGCGCTCCTCCAGGGTCCCGACCAGGCGGTCCCGGTAGCGCGGCCCCTCCCGGTCCCAGTCGATGCGGCCCGCCGCCAGGTTGGGCGCGGGGGCGAGCACGTACAGCAGGTGGCGTCCCTCCGGGGCCAGCGACGGGTCGGTCAGGGTGGGCTGGGTGACCAGCAGGGAGG
>NZ_QPFC01000474.1:0-8639 GCF_003427465.1 Nocardiopsis sp. TNDT3
AACCGGGGTGTGGGGGCGGGCGGTGGGGCGTGGTTCGAACAATCCCAAGCCCAGGTAGCGCATGGAGCCGACCAGGACGGGCCCCACCACGGGTTCGGGGAACTCGATGCGGGCGTGCCGCACCCACCGCCGGGGCCGCCCCGCAGGATAGGTGCCTGTGCGGGGGCGCAGCATCGCCCCCGGCGTCAGCGGCGCCTGGGACACCTGCACATACGAGGGTTCGGGGTAGCCCGCGGTCACCACGGATCGGGCGATGCTGTCGGTGGGGTCGCTGTTGCGGCGCACGAACCGGTCCAGCATCAGCGGGGTCGCGCTCACCCACACCCGCGACCCCGCCCCGGGAGCGCTCCAGCGGGCCGGGTTCAGCGCCTTGGTGCTGGAGGCCTCAGCCTGCCACTCCAGGGGGAAGACAGGCCCGTAGCCGCGGTTGAGGTGGGTCAGCCGCTCCTCCACCACAGCCCGGTGCACCGCATCGGCCGCCTCGGGGTCCACATCGCGGGGCAGCACCACCGCCAGGCCGTGCAAGGAGCCGCGGGCGTGCCGGTGGCCGACCTCGGGCAGCCCCAGGAAACCCACGTGGTGGCGGCCCGGTTCGGCGTGCCCGGACACCTGCCCGGGGATGTCCTGGCCGATGCGCGCCATCACCGTGTCGCGGAGCTTGTCGGTCAGCGTCAACAGCTCACCGGAAGCGGGCAGCACCACGTCGGGCCCGAAAGCGAACACCTGCATCGCCCCGAACGGCCCCAACACCACCCGGGGCGTCTCGGCCACAAGGGCGTCGGGGGTGGTGTAGCCGATCGTGCGGCGCACATCCCACGCACTACCCCCCTGCTCAAAGGCCCGGTCCAAAGCGTCCAGGTAGCCTGGGTAGGGCACACCCAGCGCGGTCGTGGCCCGCTCACCCAACGCCACCGGCGTGTAGATGGTCCACTCCGGCCGCAGAGTGGGGGTGGTATGGACACGAATGGCGACGGTGCTGGTGGACCGCCCGAGATAGGGCACCTTCCACGCCAGCTCCGCCAACGCCTTCTCCACCTGCGCTGACGGGTCGGCCTCGGTCCACACGAACGCGAACTCGCCTGTGTCCGGGATGCCCGACACCTGGGTCAGCAGAGCGGTCGTGCGCCCCGGCAGGAACTGGCTGCCGCCCTTGCCCGAGGTCTTGTTGGTCACCGCATACCCATCCGAACGAAACCGCGCCTGCTCGGGCAGGTTCCCCGCCCACACCTGCGGCGGCGGCTGCTTCTCCAACCACACCAGAGCTTGTCGTTCTTCCTCGGTGGGGGCCGAGGCCACCAGAGCGCAGAATAGCCGGGAGGGGGCGGGGGGCCATTCCACATTCTCGCGCCACCCATCGGCGGCGTCATAACGGCCCTGAAGGAGCCGCACACTCATCACCAACGGCACGGGACTACTCCCCTGGCTCGTCGGACTTGGCCACCGAGTACTCGATGGCCTTGGCCAGCGCCGGCACCGGCTCCAGGGCGATGGTCTCCTGGGACATGGTGATACCGGCCTTGGCGGTGCGCTCGCACAACTCATGGAACACCTCGATGGCCTCACCCGCACCCAAGGCGATCTCTTCACGCATATCGCCCTCGCCCTCGAAGACCAGTCGCTGACCGGTGTGGACCAGGTCGCAGCCCGAGCGCAGCCACACCGAGGGCCCACCAAACGCCAACCGATCCCCGGCCAACGCCAACGCCGCCAGCGTGGCCCGGGCCAGACGCACCGCCTCCACCGGGGCATCCCCGAAGCGCAACCGTGCCAGCGCGGCCATCGACAACCACCCCGCACGGCGGGCTCCGGTGATGGACACACCGCCGTGAGCGGGGTTGGGGGCGATGTTGCCGTGGCCGCGTTCGCTGAGCTTCTCGCCCTTAGTCTTGGCCTTCTTCTCCCCCGGGACCATGAACTCCCAATCATCCTTCGTGGAGTCCTTAACGGCGCCGGTGAGATTGACCGGGTCCATCCGACCGCCCTGGCGTTGACCCAAGCGGGGGTCCAGTCCGATGATGGAGGAGGAGTAGGCGCGGGCGAACCGGGTCTGGTGGCCCTTGCGGTGGGAGTCCCACCCACCGAACAGCAGCGACTCGGGCGAGTATTCGAACAGGGCCCGCACATCCCGTGCGGTAACCGCCCGGATCTTTTTACCCACTTCCGTCTTGGGAAAGCGCACCCCGTCAATCTGGCTGTCGCGCAGGTAGGCGTCAGCGAACCGGTGCGGCATCTCTAGCGAGGTGATTCGCACCGGACCACGGGACGTCATGGTGGTGAGCTCGAACAGGGGCAACCGGATCCGGCCCTCATCACGAGCTTCCAGCAGGGCGGTCTCGACGCGGTTGGCCTGGCTGGGCACTTGATCCAGCACCACGACCCACCGCTGCTCGCCATCCACCCAGTGTTTCTCGAACAAGTAGGGGGACTGAGCGAACGCGCTGTCCTGATCCTGGTTCTTGTCCTTGGGGTAGGAAGGCGGGAACACCTTGTCACCTGCGGCGGGACGGTACTCGGCCTGAGCCGACACGCCCGCCCAGAGGCGCTCAGGCCCCGCCGCGGCCAACAGCAACTCTAGGAACTGACTGGACATCAACGTCTCCTTCAACAAGGTAAGAGGGTCGTATGGTGATGCTGGTGACCAGCCGGAGGAAAGGTGTTGCAGCGGCGTGGGTAACATCGAGCGACACACTAGATCGTTGATGGGGGTTGGGTGTCCTGGTCAGTGGTCGTAAGCCACCAGTGACCGCTTGACCGGGGCGCCCACCTGCCAGTCATGCCAGATCGCCGCGTTGAGCATGCAGACCCTCTGACATACCCGGGCCCAAAGGCCCTCGGTAGTGCGCGCCTGGTGGCGTTCCAAACCGAGCTGGTTCTTCAACGTCCAGATGGTCTCCTCGATCCGCTGACGCAACCAGGACGGGAAACGCGTGTCCTGGGGTTCGTCCTGGCGGGACGGACGTATACCAGGACGAACCCCAAAGTGGCGGGCAGCGGTCTGGATCCCAACCCCGGCGAACCCTTTGTCGTACACGATCGGCACCGGTCCGGGGGCGCAGTCCTGGACCTGGGGCAAGTGCAGCACCTGCTGGCGCTCGTCTAGTTCCTTGGGATGGGCCAGGCTGAACGCGCGCACCGACCCCTCGGCGATGGTGACGAGCACGAGTTTGGCATCCCAGTAGAAGGCATGGTGGGAGGTGTCGCGGCTGTACCCGGCGATCTCGCCCAGGCCGGAGCGGTTCACGGTGACCCGTGAGGCCCCGCATCGCACGGGGGTGGCGTCCATCAGACGCAGTTTCTCGTGCCAGGTCGGGACGGCGCGGGCCAGCCCCATCACGGCATTGAACAGGGCCGGGGCCGCATCGCGCAGGTGGCAGTTGTACTCGGACTGGCCGGGCAGATGCGGGAACAGATGCCCGATCCTGATGGGGGCGGTGCCTATCCAGTGGCGTTCGGAAACGCACCCGAGCAGGGCTTGGGCGATGGCGACACAGACGAGTTCGGCGTCGGTGAGCAGTGGTCGGGGGCCGGGTGGCGGGGGCTGTTCATCGAAGGGAGCACGTGGCCGTCCAGAGGGACGTAGAGTGCTGCCAGAAGGGCGTCGAGGTCAGTCTTCACACACCGGTCCTCGACGCCCTTCGTCGTGCCCGCAGCAGGTTCAGGAATTCCCCATCAACGATCTAGGGGCGGGGTGTGTAACAGGCAGCCGTCCCACCGGTTCAGCTGCCTGCTCACTCCCTTAGGCTGCAATCAGCGAGGGATCACCACGACGATCACGATCAGCCAGACGATGGTGACGCCCCACGTAGCCGCGAGCGCTGCGGCGCAGGCAGGAAGCATCCATCGGCTCCTCGCCCGATCACGGTGGCTGAGACAGAGTTGGAAGACCTGGTGCATCTGGCCCCTTGAAGGTCGAAGATCACTGTGTCGGCTCCGTTGTACACGGCCAGAGGTCATCTTGTCCTCGGAACGGGGAAACTTCACCTGGTTCAAACCATGGCAAGCGTCAGAGATATCAGTAACTAGAAGAGCGCTGCATACCACCCCAGTCTCTCAGCAACCCTGCCCGGTACCCTTCGTAAGGGTCCTCTCCCGTCCACGTTGAAGGTAGTTCTTGATTTCTCTGACCTTGCGGTGGAGGCAGGACGGCTACGGGAGAGGACTCCCCAGAAGCCGTCCACGTTGAAGGCTCAACCACCCCATGTCGCTGGACGGCACCTAGTGGTCTCAACGGCTTCTCGGGGGTCATCTAACATCACTGGCGCCCTGCTCCGGTCGTCTCAACAACCTCCCAGGAGCCGTCCACGTCGAAGGGAGGGACTCAGGTTGCACCAGCTACCAGGCTGTTCAGGTCTCAACGACTCTCGGGGAACCGTCCAGATTGAAGCTTGCGGGCCACGATGACTTATGTGATCCGGTACCGGTCTCAGCGGCTCTTCGTGAGCTGTCCATGTTGAAGGGGCAACATCGGTGAATGGAACCAGGTAGAACAGCCGTCTCAACGGCTCCCTGGGAGCCGTGCATGTTGAAGGCCGAGGCCTTCGTCGCCGGTGAACATCAGCCGGTCGTCCCAACGGCTCTTCAGGAGTCGTCCACGTTGAAGGACACCGGAGTGTGGGCGCCGACCCGATCGGGGCCGTCTCATCGACTCCTCCAGGAGCCGTTACGTCCTCGAGCAGGACGTCCCCGTTGAAGGCCCACAATCGTCGCGGCGATGCCGCGGCCATGAGGTCTCAACGGCTTCTTTAGGGCCGTCCGCACTGAAGAGAGGAGCGGACCGCTGGCTGTGTCCCCTCAATCGACCTCGTCGGTGCACGCATCTAGCTTCGCGGAACCAGCGCTTTCGGACCATGCTCCTACCTTGCTTTGGGTAGCCAGAGGCCTTCAGCCAAGTAGGCAGTCTCCACGCATGGCCGGAACCGGACGCCAAAACCACGCCTTCGGCTGTCAGGAGCAAGAATGTCCTAAAGGACCGTGAGGGAGGAACATGCTCATCGCCAACGACCATGACGGTGAGCGCACTCTTGCGGCCAAAGACACTCCGGACGGCGCCTACACCTGCCCGGAGTGTGACTCAGGGGTCATCCTCAAGAAGCGCGGTCGCAAGATCGCGGCACACTTCGCTCATACACCCGGGTCCACGTGCACAGCGGAAGGCGAAAGCTGGCGCCATCTCCTCGCCAAGCAGGTCCTTGCCGAAGAGTTCACACGCCTGGGCTACACCGCTGAGATCGAGGTCAGCCATAGAGCCCAGGGACGCCGTGTGGACGTTGTCGTCTCCCGCGTCGATGCCCGAGGCAACACCCGCAAGGTCGCCGTTGAAGTCCAGGACTCCGCGATCCAGGTAGACGAAGCGAAGAGCAGAGTCGCACGGGATCGTCGCCTCGGTTACGACGCCACAGTGTGGCTGTTCACCAGCAACCGCGCCGCTACTCTACTCATCGCAGATGAAGATGATGAGGTGCGAGTGCCTGCGGAAATGCTGTGGGTGGACAACCGGTACGGGCAGGGCGTGCACATCATCGACCCCGAGAGCCGCGAGATGTGGCGTGTCAGCTTTGAGGGCCTTCACCGTTCGGGGGAGTCCTACTCCTGGTACGGGCCAGGAGGCGAACCAACTGGTGTGGACTATCCGGGGTACTCACCGCGCACGCTCAGAAAGTGCTCGCGTCAGCAGGTCGGTTTCAAGTTGAGCTCGGTCCACGGCAAGTTCGGTGACAAGTGGGCCATCCTCCTGGTTCCTGATGATCGGCAGCCGTAGAAGGGTTGGAGTTAGCGCCCCGCTCGACAGAGCCGTCCAGGGGCCCTAAGCGAGATGGCCCGCACCAGCGTAGGAGACGCGGGCCGCCTCGTGGCTACCGCCGCTGCTTGGCACCGTGCGGACTCAGTTTCAGCGCGTTGTGTCCAACTGAGCGTGGGAGAACACGGTGTGCTGGGCTTGGTCGGTGGTGATGCCACAGCGGTCTTCAGCGTCGGTCTCGGCCTGGTTGGCCCAGTTGCGTAGGACCTCGCGGTTGATGACGAACTGGTCGGCGGTGCGGGGTTAGAGCTGTCTCGGGTGGCTGCGTCCTGACAAGCTTGCACAGCCATCCTCATCGCGCGTTCACGCAGCTCATCGGGGTACTTCCCCGGTGCTGCCATGTCTCTCCTCCCCAGGATTGAGAGCTTCCATCAGATCCGGCACGAATCAGCTTTTGTCATTGCGCGCACGTGTGTGGACCGAGATGTGTGTTGGCAGACGCTGTTTGGAGAGCAGGTCATAGTGATGTGTTCTTTATCGGAAGCACATACTTCCGGGGCCGCACCTCGCTACGCTCACCAGGCGACCATGGCCTGTGACTCTTCGCAGCCACACAGAGCGAGGACGAGGGGCGTTGCTGATGTCATGTCTTCGATTCACTCGTAGGCGACTGCATGTGATCTTCCGAACGGAACCTAGACCGTGCTTGACGAACGAAACATGATTGACGAATAATTAATCATGTCTGCGGAGCGTATGCGGCATCTCTCCAGGAAGCTATTCGGCAACCGGTATCGAGCCGAGTTGTTGCTTGCCTTGGCCGAGGCTGGCCCACAAGGGGTCTGCATGGGCGACCTCGCGTGCGAGCAGGGGGTGCAGCCCAGCCTGTACCGCGCTCCGATGGATGCCCTGGTGGAGCTGAGGCTGGTGGAGGTTGTGCCCGCTACGCCTGGTGAGCGTCGACGTTGGCATCGAGCTGTCGCACACCCCTTGTGGCCACTGCTGCACCCGGTCTTGGAGCATGTGGCTGCGGACGCGTTCACCAGCGGGAACTAGCCAGACCGGCATGCCCCTTCAGGGCTCGACACTCGATGAGGCAAGGTGGGGGCCATGGGAACATTCGCAGGTACGACTGGTGGTAGCTCCATACGGGCGGTATCGCGTGCCCTGGCTTGCCTGGATGTCGAGGCCGATGATCTGACTGTTCTCGGGCAGCGAGCGACGATGTTCTACCGGTTTGACCCCGTTGAACACCGCCGACGTCAGAGCGTCAGTGCGCAGCCCCTGACGGCGATGGAATCCTTGGAAGCACTGCTAGAGCTGCCTGTCGGCCTTCCCATACCCATGGAATCCCTGTGTCCCGATGATAGAGCGAGCGTGCGGCGACTACCCTCCACTGCGGTTGATCGTGAGGGAGGAAGCGTCACCCGAAAGGCCGTACGCCCGTTGAAAGTTGAACTGGCACTGGTCAGGGACACACGGCCGCGGCAGGCGTTGGAAGCAGCTACCAAGTTCGCACCGTTCTGTAGCCGCGCTGTTCTGCTACAGCGTCCGGCTCCACGTATGGATGACTACCTCAACGAGGCTTCCTTCTACGGCGTGGGTGTGCTGTTGCAGACTCCGTCAGGTATCGAGGTGCCCCTCGAGCCGGCCGAGTACAGACCCAAGAGGCACACCGCTGCAGCATGGAGATTCGTCGAGAAGCTCTATCAGCTTGTGCGCTGATCGGTTGCCTCTGCGTCTGCTCCGATGCTCGCGGGGACTTGCGCCGCCCACCGTTTGATCTGAACGCAGAGCTTGAATGCGTTCTTCTGCTGCAGTTCGGCGTTGAGGACTTCGCAGTACTGCTTCGCCCTGTTGCAGGCTTCGTACCACCACATCTGGCGGTCCCTGCCGGGGGGAAGAGCCATCAGACTGTCTCGCCACCCCTGCAGGATCTCAAGGTTGTGCGCCATCGCTGCGTACTGGTGCTTCGCCTTGTTGTCCGTGAACCGATCGAGCCCTTGGTACTCGCAGTTGCTGCAGTTGCACGTAGGCGGCTCGTCCGCAGCAAACTTGTCGGCGAGCTTGAGCCCGCGGTGAAAGCTCATGGTCTCAGGGAAGAGGACGTGGGGGGAGGTGATGGTCATCGGGCCGGTCTTGGCTTTGGCGCCGGGCGGGATGATGTGTCGCTTGGACGATGTCACCCCGAATGAGGTGAACGCGGCACCGTGGGCAAGGGCTCCGAAGGCGGCCAGGTCTGTGCGCAGCAAGGCGCAGTCGGGAACTTCGCTGAGCACGCGCAGCAGATGATCGACGGCCTTCGCGAACTGCCCCAGTGGGTCCATCTGCCCGCCGAGCATCAGTGCTTTGGGGCCGGGGTAGAGGAGCAGGGCGGCGATGAGTTGGTCGACGTTGCCGTCGCGCAGCCATGCGCAATCCACAGGAAGCGCGAGGATCAGGTTCGGGTCTTTGCGTTCCGCAGCCCTGTGAACTGCGGCCAGGAGGGCTTCGTCGTCTTCGGCGTGCAGGTAGCCGGTCGGGGTGATGCACGCCGTGACGCCGGCCGAGCGTTGGCGCTGGATCGACGCTTCGAGAGGGTCGTCCGGGTCTGGCGGGTCGAATAGCGAGGGGACCGCGAGTTCTTTCTCGTCGACCTCGTAGATGAAGGGTGTCTTGTCCGTGGCGGCATGGGACTCGTAGGCGGCGGGGTCGATCAGGAGCGGTCCGGTGGGGGTCTTGTTCGCGGTCAAAACTGTGGCTTTGGCGTAGGCCTTCGGGCCAGTGAGGATCACGCCGCTGCGGGCCGGATCCACGTACCTGAGCACACACTTCAGCTGCTGCAGGCCTGTGTGCACTAGGAGGCGACCGCGGATTGCCGAAATTCCACCAGGTGCGGGGTGGGCACCGTCACGGGGGGTGG